>JAYUCN010000437.1:0-11162 GCA_043740335.1 Planctomycetota bacterium | reverse complement strand
GCGAGGTCGGGGAAGCGGCGTTGCAGTGTCCGCAGCACCGCGTTCTGAAGCCCCTCGGCGCGTCCCTCGGCGCGCCCCTCGGCGCGCCCTTCGCGCTTCAACTTCTCGGCAGTGCTCATGATCGTCTCCTCGGGTCGTTGCAGGATGCGTTCGAAGGTCACGTGCAGTTCCTCGGCGGGGATCTTGGTCACGTGCAGACAATACCATCCGATCTTGTCGATGGCGTCGCGACCCATCGGTGGCCCCTCCTCGCGGTCGACGGCGCGCAGCAGATCGCTCCAGCGATCGAGTCCCGCGAGCGCTTCGGTCGGGTTCCAGTCGCGCAGGAAGCGCAGGCACAGGTGGGTGAGCTGTGCGAGTGCGGTGAGTCCGGCGCGGCGCAGCTCGGGCTCGGTGCAGCGCTGCAGGTCGTCGATGAGAAGGCGCATGCCCGCCTGCAGCGCTGTGAGCAATGCGGCGGCCGCGGGGTCGAGCCCTTCGAGGTGGGGGTGCGGTGGTTCTGTGTCGGGCCACGCGGTCTTGCCGTGGCACAGCAGGATCGGCACGACGAGTGCCGGCGGTTCGCCCTCGGCGTGCGTGGTGTGGGCGAGATGGACGCTGTAACGAACCAACTGGCCCGGAGCCTCGGGGTCGACCCAGCTCTTGTGCTCGGTGACGAGGAACAGTCGGTGCCTCGATACCAGCAGTTCGGCCTCGAACACCGTGTCCGTGATCAGCAGGCGCAGCGGTTGGCCATGGATCTTCTCGGGTGCTGCACGCAGCGAAGTCCAGTCGATGGCGGCGACGAGTGCCGCGGGCAGGACGGCCTGGAGCCATCCCGCCGCGTGGCGGGGATGCTGGAAGGTGAAATGGAACAGGGTGTCGTGCGGTGTTGCCGTGCGCATGCACGCTGTGGAATGGCCAGCCCAACTTTGCGCAGATAATCGCGCGAGCGGCGACGGTGACACGCGAAAGGGCGCCGCCCGGAGTAGTGCGCTGGCGCCAACCTCGCCGGCACTTCGTCAGCCCACCGAGGCCTCAGCTCTTCGATTTCACCGGCAGCGGTTCCTTCGCCGCCACGCCCTTCGCGTAGGTCGTGTAGACGAACACCGGGATCGGCAGACCGCCGAGCTGGGTCTGCACGAGTGGCTCGACGTGCGCCCAGTCGAGTCCACCGACGCCCGTCGCGAGCCGCGGCAGTGCGACGCTCCGGACCTTCTCCGCCTCGACGAGCTTCTTCAGTTCGTGCAAGGCGTGGTTCACGTACTCCGTGTGCGCGCGACCCGGGTGGCCGCCATCGCGGGCCGGTGCTTCTTGCGTGAACAGCGCGGCGATGCGCACATGGCGCCCCGAGCCGTCGATGCCCTGCCACAGCCACAGCGTGCCGGCCTTCGGGTTCTGCTGTTTGCAGAAGTGGCGGAAGTCCTTGTACATCGCCGGACACGCTTCGCGCAGTGCCAAGGCGAGACCGTTCTTGAAGTCGTCGTGCGGGGCTACGCCGTGGGCGATGAGATCGGCCTTGCTGAGCAGCAGGTCGCCGGTGAGCTGGTGGAGCATGCGTGGGATCGGGTGACGTCGGCCAAATGGCAGCCATGCATCGTAGCTTTCCGGGTCACCGTGCGCAGTCGGCGACGCAATCGGGACCAGGCCCGGCTCGCATTCGTGCGCACCAGTGCGTACACACCGGACCTCCCGTTCCGAGGACTCCGCATGTTGATCCCGCGCGCACTGCTTTCCGTCTTCTTCCTCTCGTCGCTCGCATTCGGCCAGGAAGTTGCCGTCGCCGCGGCACCGACCAAGGACCCGATCGGGGCCGACCTCGCCGAGCGCATCCACGCGGAGGGCATCGGCAAGAGCCAGGCCATGCGCCTGCTGCGCGACCTGACCGGCAAGGTCGGTGGCCGTCTCACGGGCTCGGACAACTTCACGAAGGCCTGCAACTGGGCGGCCGCCGAGTTCAAGGCGATGGGCCTCGAGAACGTGCAGCTCGAGCAGTGGGGCGAGTGGAAGCTCGTCTGGAATCGCGGCGTCTGGGTGGGCCGCATCACGAGCCCCGTGCAACTCGACATGTACGTCGCGACCGAAGCGTGGACCGCAGCGACGAAGGGCCTGCAGTCCGCGGCCGTGGTCGCCGCACCCGCGAACGTGGAAGGACTCGACGCGGCGGCCGTGCGCGGCAAATGGGTGCTCGGGAAGAAGATGCCACGCGGTGCTTTGCGCAAGGCCTGCGAAGAGGCCGGCGTACTCGGCTTCGTCTACCGCGCGGGTGACCCCGACAAGAACTTCCCGACGCGCGTGCGCGTGTTCGGCAACCACCAGACGGCGATGAAGCCGCTCGACCAGGTGCCGACGTTCCCCGAGATCGCCGTGCAGGCCGACCACTTCGACCAGCTGCTCGACCTCGTCGAGAGCGGCAAGAGCCCCGTCTGCGAGTTCGAGATCGGCAACAAGTTCCGCGAAGGGCCGATCGCGCTGCACAACGTGATCGCCGAGATCCGCGGCACCGAGAAACCCGACGAGGTCGTCATCGTCTGCGGCCACCTCGACAGCTGGCACCAGGTGCAGGGCACGACCGACAACGGCACCGGCACCACGTCGACGCTGGAGTCGGCGCGCATCCTCGCCGCGGTCAAGGCGAAGCCCAAGCGCACGATCCGCTTCTGCCTCTGGGGCGGCGAAGAAGAGGGCCTGCTCGGCAGCCACGCCTACGTGCAGAAGCATCGCACCGAGATGGCGAAGGTCTCCGCCGTGTTCAACCACGACACGGGCACCAACTGGGCGCAGTCGATCGGCGTCACGAACGCGATGAAGGTGCAGCTCGAACCCGTGTTCGCGCACGTGACGCGGTTGCTGACGCCGCCCGATGCGGACTGGAAGGACGCCGTGTTCAACCTGCGCGGCAGCGAGCGCATGGGTGGCGGTGGCGGTGGCGGCAGCGACCACGCGTCGTTCCTCGCGGTCGGCGTGCCGGGATTGAACTGGGGTCTCAAGGGCCGCAGCAACTACTTCGCGCACACGTGGCACACCCAGTGGGACACGATCGACAACGCGATCGAGGAGTACCAGCGCCACACCAGCACGGTCATCGCTCTCGCCGCCTTGGGCACGGCCAACCTCGACGAGCTGCTCGATCGCACGGGCGTGGTGGCGGGCGGTGGCGGTGCTGGTCAGTCGGCGTCCCTGGCGGCCGGTTGGTTCGGCGCCGAGCTCGACACCTTCACGTTCACGACCGTCACCGAAGGTGGCCGCGCCGCGAAGATGGGCGTGCAGAAGGGCGACGTGTTGAAGAAGGTCGAAGGCCAGGAGCTCGAGCGCCAACGCGAGATCTTCCAGTTCGCGCGCGAGGCCACAGGCGACACGGTGACCTTCACGTTCCAGCGCGGCGACAAGACCTTCGACGCGAAGATGAAGAAGGACGAACTGCCGGCACCGCAGCAGCGCGGCGGCAATCAGCGGCCCGGGGACACGGTGCCGCCGGGCGGCACGGGCCCCGGTGGCACGACGCCGCCGGGTGGTACGGGTGGTGGCGACGCGATCGACGTACGCGCCGCCGCGTGACACGCGCTGTCGGCCAAGCAGTCGCGCACGACAGCTACGGTCCCTGCACAATTGATTCGGGCAGTCCGAGTGCCTCAAGACAGGTCTTGATCGCCATCGGATCGAGGTCCCTTCGATCCGCCAGTGCTGCGGTCAGCATGCACCGGTTGACGTTCGCCTGCATTTCGGCGCAGGCACGGCTGCGAGCGATCGGCATCAGTGGCGCCATCAGGAGGCGCCTGGCCCAGCCGATCCCTTCTTTCGCCATCGCGAAGTCCATCATCCGGTCGAACATGGTGTCGAGGCACGCATCACTCGGCACCACGAGGGCCCACGCGAAGCGCTGCTGCCAGGTCGCTGGCAGTCCGAGTTCGGGAGCGTCGAGCGGTGGGCGCACCGCCAGCATGCGCAAAGCGAAGTCGAGCATCTGCGCCTGCTCCGCGGGCGAGAGTTCTTTGCCGCCCCTGGTTCTCCCGGCCTCTGGAGCGGGGCCGTCAAGCCAGCGTGTGTACGTCACCTGGGTCGTGTTGGCGTCGCCGCACAGCAGGGGATCGTCGGCTTCGACGACGAGCAGCAACGGGCGCGCCGGCGTGCCGAGCCCCGCACCCGCCATCGCGGTGACCACCGCTTCGTACCTGCGGTAGACCTCGCTGGCCCCGCCCTCGGTGGTGGCCACGACCCCGGCGAGTGCGCTCTCGCGCAGAGCAGTGGCGCGCCAGGTTTCCGCCGAAGTCGGTTCGTTCCAGGCCACGGACTGGCACGCGCTGGCCAGGAGGACAACGCTTGCGACGAGGGCCTTCATGGTGTGTGTGAGCTACTCCGAGCAGCGTTCAGTGTCAGACGGCACCAGCCATCGCGCGTCCGGTGACGAAGTCGGCGAAGCCGAACTGCTCGCCGGACGGCACGGCTCGGCCGAGCAGTTGGAAGCAGCGTTCGCGCGCCTTGCTGAAGATGCGCAGCGACTCCATGTCCGCTGTCTTGCGGCAGCGCTTGCCAAGCATGGTCGTGAAGTCGACGGCAGAGAGCCCTTCCGCGAACATGCCGAGGTTCTTCTTCTCGTACTCGCCGCGCGCCGTGACCGCGCGCTCGGTCGCGGCGAACAATGCACCGAAGCGTTCGAGGGCCTTCACGACGAACGTCTGCTGCCGCAGCTCCACGCGCAGGTGCTCGAGGTCGAGGTGCAGGTCCTGCAGGTAGGACTCGACCCACAGGTTGTAGTAGTTGGCGACGTCGAAGTCCCACTTGGCCTGTAGCAGCTCGAAGCTGCCGAACAGTTCGTACTGGTCTCTGTAGAGCGGCAGGTTCGCCGCGAAGCGGAACTGCAGGTAGCCCTCGTAGAGGCGTTGCCGTTCGGCGATGTCCTCGCCGTCGTGACGGCGCGCGATGAGATCGGCGGTGAAGTCGTTGCCGAGCGTGATGAAGTCACTGCCCGGGCTGTAGAAAGGATCGGTGAACGCGGCGGCTTCGCCGACGAGCGACCAACGGTCGCCGAACCACTGCTTCGTGCCGTAGGCGAGCTGGCCGTACGCGCCGAAGTCCATCCACTCGGCGGGGGCGAGCAGTTCGCGCAGCGCGCGGTGGCTGTCGAGGAAGCGGCGCAGGCCGGCGAGGGTCAGCACGTCGCGCGACAGCCGGCGCGCATCGCCGACGACGCCGACACTCGTCACGCCACCGCGCAGGGGGATGAGCCAGATCCAGTAGCCGCGGTGCACGAAGTGCACGGTCGACAAGCGGCGCGACGTGTTGCGCACGCGGTGGCGGAACCCGGCGTCGATGCCGGGCCCGTCGAGGTCGACCATGTTGCGCACGCGCGCCCATGAGCCGAGGCAGCGGTGGTCCTTCACCGCGTGCCGCAGGCCCAGTTGCTTGGCGAGGATGCTGGCGCGGCCCGAGGCGTCGGCGACGAAGCCGGCGGTCACGGTGCGCGATGCGGCGCCCTCGGCGAAGGTCACGCGGTGGTGCGGGTTGCCGAGTTCGACGTCGAGCACCTTGCTGCCTTCGAGGAACTCGGCGCCGAGCGCCCGACCGCTCGTGCGCAGTTCACGTTCCAACGCCGCGCGATCGAGCTGGAAGCTCGGATGGAACGGCAGCGACAGGCTGCCGATCTCGCTCATCTCGTAGAGCGACGCGTCCTTGGTCGCGCGGTCGAAGAAGAAGCGCAGGCCGTTCTTGGGCAGATGGTGTTCGTAGAGGTAGGTCGAGAGCCCGAGCTTGCGCACGAGGTAGTTCGAGAACAGTTCGACGGTCGCTTCGCCGACCTTGAACGATGTCGCGGTCGTGCGCTCGCAGCACAGCACACGCAGGTCGGGACGCTGGAGCCGCATCTGGCGCGTGAGGAGACCACCGGCGAGACCGCCGCCGAGGATCACCACGTCGTAGTCGGGCTTCATCATGGGGTCTCGAGAATGGTCCAGGCGGCGGCACCGCCGGCCGCGAGCGCGGAGCACAGTAGCCGCTGCGCCTGCAGGTGCCCGCCTGTCGGTGAGATCCCGAGGGCGGGGTCTGGTTCGGAACACGCGGGTGGGAACGCGAACTCGGCGCCACGCAGCGCGAGCAGGGCCGAAGCAAGCGTGCCGCCACCGTACTCGCCGTGCACGGCCTTCGGCACGAGCACGCGCGGGTGGTGGGCGAACACCGCGCGCAACACCTCGGCTTCGAGCGCATCGCCGCGCCGCGCGCCCGATGCGCCGCTGACGACGGTGTCGACTTCGCAGAGCGTGCTGGCGAGGCGGTTGCTGAGCGTCGACGCCAGCGCCTCGGCACCATGACCGAAGCTCGCGCGACCCGCAGTCGGATCGAACGCGCGCACGGTCGGGCCGACGCGGCAGAGGATGCGGGCCCCGCGCGCGCGCGCCCGTTCTTCCGCTTCGAGCACGAGGATCGTCGCACCTTCACCGGCCAGCATGCCGCAACGACGGCGATCGAACGGGCGCGGCACTTCGCCGTGTGCGCCGGGCCGCGCCAGCGCGCGGAAACGGTCGAGGATCGCGTGCGAGAGCGAACGCATCTCGTCGACGGCGCCCGCGAAGCAGACGTCGGCGCGACCGTGTGCGATGTCATCGGCACCGTGCGCGAGTGCCAGCAGGGGTCCCGCCTCGCGCTGGCAGATCGTCGTGTTGGGCCCGCGCGCGCCGAGGTCGATGGCGATCTGGCCGCCGGCCGCGTTGGCGACGCAGTCCGTGAACAGGAACGGCGACGCCGCCTTGCCACCCTTCTCGAGGATCTGGCGCGCGAGCTGTTCGGTGAAACCGCCGGGGCCGAACGCGGTCGCGAGTGAGACCGCGGTGCGGTCGGAACGCACGTCCTGGAGCCCGGCGTCCTGGAGCGCCATGCGTGCTACGGCGACTGCGTACTGGGACATGTCGCTCATGCGGCGTGCGGCTTGTGGCGACAACCACGGTGACAGGTCGAGCGGGCCACAGGCGGCGACGAGCGTGGCAGCGTGCTGCCGGTGGTAACCGGCGGAACGATCGATGGGGGAGGCGAGCGGTTCGCCGCGCTGCAGGGCCTTCCCGAGCGCGTCCATGCCGATGCCCCATGGTCCGAGGCAACCGATGCCCGTGACGACGACCGAGCGACGCGTCATGACGACATCGATGGTGGGAGAGGACCGATCGGCACCGACTCGAAGAGGTGGCCGCTCGGGACCAACCGACCGTGGATCCTGAGGCCCGACTCCGGAAAGTCCGTTCGCACTAAATGATCGCGGCCGTCAAAGGCAGGAGCCATGCGGCTTCCAGGGTTTCGACATGGCCTTGGATTGGTTGCCTCGGATTTCGGCCACGGGCGTTGGCGCGGCCGACGACACAGCGTCGCTTTGGCCGCACGCAGGCCATGCGTCCTCGTCATGACGGCAGGCTCCGCAACAGTACGACGGCGTTGTTGCCGCCGAAGGCGAGGTTCGTCGACAGGCCTGTGTTGTGGGAGGGCAGCGCGCGTGGTTCGTGCAGCACGACATCGAGGTCGAGCGCCGGATCGGCGGGCTCACTGCCGGCCGTCGGCGGCACGAGACGGTGCACGATCGACAGCGCCGTGAACACGGCTTCGATGCCGCCCGCGGCGCCGAGCAGGTGGCCGACGAGGCTCTTGGTCGAGGTCACGGGGATGCGCGGGGTGCGCGCGCCGAACACGGCGTGCATGGCCTTGCTCTCGGCATCGTCGTTGTGCGGCGTGCCGGTGCCGTGCGCGTTGACGAAGGTCACGTCGTCGGCGGCGAGTCCGGCGTCGTGCAGCGCCGCGCGGATGGCGGCGGCCGCACCCGTGCCGTTCGGTTCGGGGGCCGAGACGTGGTGCGCATCGCACGAGCGTCCGGCTCCCGCGAGTTCACAGAGGATCGTGGCGCGGCGCGCGATCGCGTGTGCCAGCGTCTCGAGCAGCAGCACGCCGGCACCTTCGCCCATCGACAACCCGGCGCGCGACTGGCGGAACGGGCGCGTCGGTTGCGCATCGACGGCGCGCAGGCTGTTGAAACCCGCGTAGGTCGTCTCGCAGAGTTCGTCGGCGCCACCGGCGATGGCGATGTCGACCTCGCCATCGCGCAGCGCGTCGAGTGCCGCGGCGAGCGCGACGTTCGCCGAGGTGCACGCGGTCGAGAACGTGACGACGGGTCCTTGCACGCCGAGGGTGCGCGCGACGGTGGTGCCGGGGCCGTCGTTCTGCTGCGCGGCGAGTGGCGCGAGCCAGCCTTCGCGATGCTGCAGCAGTTCGGCGAGGAACCGTTCCGCTTCGTAGAGAGCGCCCGTGCTGCTGCCGAAGAAGACGCCGGCGCGCCGTGACCGGAGTGTCGCGGGGGGGAGGTTGCGCACGGCTTCGGTCGCGGCTGAGCACGCGAACCGTTCCGCGCGCGAGAAGCTGCGGCCGCCCAGGAGCGGCGTGTCCTTTGGCACTTCAGCGGCGAGCGACGTGCGGTGCGTGGTGGTCGGAAACAAACCGAGCGGCGCGATGGCGCGCTCGGCGCGAAGGGCCGCCTGCCAGTGGCCATCGACACCAGCGCCGAGGCCACTCACGGCGCCGAGTCCCGTGACGACGACGACGGGCCGCGTGGTCACGCGCCTTGTTCTCGCGCCGCGGGTGCGCCGGCCAACCGCGCGTTGATGAACGCGCAGAGGATGCGCGCCGACGCGAACGCTTCGCGGCCGACTTCAGCGTCCTGGATCATGAGGCCATACTCGCTCTCGATCGCGAGCACGAGTTCGAGCGCGTCGACGGAGTCGAGGCCGAGGCCGCTGCCGAACAGCGGGTCGTCGTCGCCGAGGGATTCGGCCGTGACGCCTTTGAGGTTCAGCTTCTGCACGATCATGGCCTTCAGTTGGCCCGTGGTCACCTGCATGGTCATGTCGGCGGCCCAGTCTAGCTGGCGGGCTCGGAGGTGCCACGGTTCAGGTTGGTGGCCTGACGAGGGCTTTGGTTCCGGCTGCTCCAGCGCTCACCGCGCCCGCTCTCTGGCTCCGCTGAAAAGGCGAGCGTCATCTGGCCAGCAGCGGCAGAACGACCTCAGCGACCATCTCGGCGATGAGGGCGTAGCCCGAGTCGTTGCAGTGTCCGTCGGCCACGAACAGATCCTCGCGTGGTCGGGTCTGCAGTTCGCGGTCGAAGCGTTCGCGGATCGGGAGGAACGGCACACCAAGGGCTTGCGCCGCTTCGCGTTGTTTCTGCTCGACTAGCGGTTGCTGGAACGGGTAGCTCAGGATGACCAGTTCGATGCCGCGTCGCTGGGCGAGGTCGTGCATGACGAGCAAGTGCTCGCGCAGGACCGTGCCCCAGAGGTCCGCGCCCTTGCCGGCGTACACCTCGTCGAGGATCGCAGCGAGCACCCGAGTCGATGCGCGTGCCGGGTTGCCGATCGCGGCCACGGCAGCCTCGAACTGCCGACGTTCGATGGTCGACGCTGCGACCATGAACGAAATCCGCGTCTCCTCGACGTTGGCGTCGACGAAGTGAGCGCCGACGAGCAGGCCGGTGGCCTTGTCGGGATCACTCTCCAGCCACCAACGCGCGAAGTTCCGCGCGATGAAGCCCGAGCGTGGTGGGTTGCTGCGCCCGAGCAGTCGGATGGTCTCGGGCATGGCCTGCACGGCATCTTCGCGGCGGCCCAGCACGAACGCCGCCTGTTGCAGGCTGTCCCACGCCATGATCGAGAGTGGCTGTTCGGCGATGCGGTGCCGTGCGGTTGCCATCGCCAACTCAGGTTGTCCACTCGTCACGTAGGCTTGGGCCAGGCATTCGGTCGCGGCAGCCGTTGGCTTCGCCTTGCACAGCTCAACGAGCCGGTCGACGGCGGCCATGGCCTTGTCCCGTTGCCCGGTGCGGGCGGCTGCCGCGACCACCTGCTGCAGGGCCAGGGGGGAGTCCGGATGGTCGCGGGCGCTCTGCTCCGCACTCACGCACGCCTGCGCGAAGTCGCCGGTGTTCATCAGTCGCCAGAACTCGTCGTTGCGCGGTGACGGCAAGGTGCGGTCCGGTTCGTAGCGACCGATGCGGGCGTTGTCGGTCACGAGACCACACCTGGCGAGCGCCGCGAAGCCGATCGCGGTGTCCTCGGGCGTGGGGCCGGCGGTGGTCGCCGCGGTCGCTGCGATCGTCGTCGTCGCCTTGCCGTCGCCGCTCTGTTGCCAGGTGTTGGCTTCGAAGCGCGTGAGCAACTGGAACAAGCGCGCCGTGCGCCAACGCCACTGGAAGCCGGACCCGGTCGACGCCGTTGTCTGTTCTCGTGCCAGTTCCGCGAGGTCGACACGGACCGGATGGCGCCATGAGTCGTTGGTGCCCACGAGGACGCAGACCACCTTGGTCGAAGGCGTCAGTTGGCTCTGCAGCTTGCTGAGCACGTCGCCGCTGTGTTGGCCAGGGAACCCGGCATTGGTCACGGCGACACCGGGCATCCCGCGCGCGGCCAGGGCCGCGGTCAGTTGGCCTGGATAGCTCGTGGCGGGTGACCTGGCGCCGACCCCGAAGGTGAAACTGTCGCCGACGCACAAGACGGCGCCATTGGTGGCCTGTCCGGGGGGCGCGAAGAACATGGCCATCGCGAGGGCACCGATCTGGAGCACGAGTTCCAGCGTGACCAGGAAGACGACGACGGCGACGAGGGGCTTGCGCCAGCGCATGGATCGTGACGTGACGATGGGATCGGGGTGGTGGTGGCGGCGGCGCAGCATAGCTCCGCGATTCCGTGGGCGCGCGGTAGCGGCGGCGAGTCGGCGCGAGTCGAACGGCCGTTTCGTGCAGATCACGAACGCGGCGACGACCTCGGTCGATCTCGCAGTTGGCGTGCAGGACAGCGACGCGGTCACGCGTCGCGGTTGCGACGGCGAAGGATGCGTTCGCGCACTTCTTCCCAGGTGCTGACCTGGTCCGGCGCGATCCGGTAGGCGTCTTCTCTTCTGCGCAGTTCGTCGAGGTGGCATGGCGGCACGGGCACCCGATCAGGGTGGGCGGCGATGCGATCCCAAAGCCTCTGGACGTAGTCGATCTGCTCGTCTACTGGCAGCTCGTCGAAGCCAGGCGGTGGTGGGCGGGTTGGGTCAGCGATGAGCGGGAGTCTCAGGCCGGTGACGGTCCCGGCGTTGCCTGCGGTTTGCGGGGAGCGCGCTTCACCGGCTGTGTGCCTGACTCCTGCTCTTGCCGCCGAAGATCCTGGACGATTCGCT
>JAYUCN010000436.1:0-4617 GCA_043740335.1 Planctomycetota bacterium | reverse complement strand
GGAACATCGGTGGCACGACCCTCGCCCCGGGTGTCTACAAGTGGGGGACCGGGCTGCTGATCCCGACGGATGTCACGCTCAACGGCAATGCCACGGACGTCTGGATCTTCCAGATCGCGCAGAATCTCACTGTGAGCAGCGCCACGAGCGTGATCCTGACGGGTGGCGCCCAGCCCCGAAACGTCTTCTGGCAGGTCACCGGCCTCGTGGACCTGGGCACGACCTCGCGCCTCCAAGGGAACATCCTGACCGCCACGGCGATCACGATGCGCACAGGTGCGTCGGTCAACGGCCGACTGCTGGCGCAGACTGCGGTCAGCGTGGATGCCGGCACCATCGTCGAACCAGCCCAGTAGTCGGGACGCGCGGTCCGCAATGACAAGTGCGCGCAGCCTGAACCGCCGCCACCGTGCCCACGGCGATGCACCGGTCCCCGCCCCACCCGGCAGGCGCGCCAGTTCCGGCCGCGCACTCGCGCTGCCCGTTGCGTTCCTCCTCGCCGGCTCGTCGCTGCTACTCGTTCATCCGGAGCCGACGAGCCTCCCCGTCCCCGAGGTCACGGTGGCCACTGCGGCCTCGGTCGACCTTGCCGCCGCACGACGCGAAGGGCCGCCGAACGAGCCCATCACCGTGGCGACAACGCCCCGCGAGCGCATTGCCGGTGACGCAGACGCAGCTCTGGATTCGCCGCGTCCCATCGTGGTGGTCGTCTCCGGCACGCTGCGCGATCCTGCCCACGCGCCGATCCGAGGTGCCGGGTCAGCCGTCGTCGAGTTCGTCGACCACACCGGCCGGCGACGCTCGGCGGATGCCAAGCACGAAGGAGCCTACGCGCTCCATGCTCTCGATGCCGGCACGTACTGGGTGACCGCGAGCGCCGACGGCTACCGCAGCCTGGAGGAGACGGTCGAACTGCGGCCCGACGAGACTTGGATGCGCAAGGACTTCACGCTGCAGCCGGCTGTGCAACTGCGGGTCAGGGTCACAACGCCGGACGGACGAAACCTGGTCGACGCGCTCGCGGCGAGGGGGGCAGCGATGGGTGCCCTCCTGCTCGTTCCGGTTGCCACTCGCGAGCCCCCCGGGCAGCGATGCGATGGCGTGGTCGGCAACGGCAACGGAACGTTCGGTGTGGGTTCATTCCTGGACCATGGCCCGCGGGTGCAGCAACTCGCTGCAGGCTGCATCGGCATCCTGCTGCTGGACTGCGACCTGCCGGTGTGTGTGAGCCTCGTGCACAACAACGTGGTGTTGGAGACGCAGCGCGTCGACCGTGGCCAGGACGAGGTGATCTTCGTTCTCTCCCCGGACAATCTGACTGCGGACCTGGCCACGATCCGCGCGCAGGTCGTCGACGCCGGGACTGGGCTGGCGATCCAGGGTGCGAGGATGATGCTCCGGGGCGGAGCCCGTTCCGATCCTGGTGTGGCCACGGATCCGCGGGGCATCGCGACCATCGAGCGCCGCGAACCCGGCCGCTTCGACCTGCAGATATGGGCAAGGGGGTACGAGACGTTTCGCAAGGCCATCGACGCGCTGCCGGGAGAGACCACCGATCTCGAAACAATCTCTCTCGCGAGGGAGGTCACGGTCCAGGGGCGGGTGCTTGGACTCGAGGACCAACCGTTGGCAGCGTCCTTCTCCCTGGGCATCGTCGATTCGAAGGATCACTCGATCCACTGGTTGCGACACGAGGACTGGAAGAGCGGCGGCGACGGCGCCTTCGCGCTCCGCGGACTGGGGCGCCGGGAGTACGCGATCCGGACCAGCAACCACGAAGCCGTCAACCAAGGTGAGTGGGAAGGCATTCCCTGGGTATCTGGCAACCTGCTCCTCGACACGCGCGCCGGGTCCATCTCCGGCCTCGAAGTCCGCCTGCGCCCGGCCACGAAGCTCGTGCTTCACAAAGCGGCGGGAGGCGCCGACGAGAGGCGCTTTCGCGTCGTCGACGACCGCGGGTTCGAACTGGCCGCTGGCTGCTTCGATGGCTCGGCGCCTCGGCCGCTCCAGCTGCCGGCCGGGCACTACCGAGTTGCCCTGCTCGACCCACGCGGGGTCGTGCTCTCGGAGCGCCGCACAACGCTCGGATCGCAGACCGTCACGCTCGACCTGACCCGTCTACTGCTGCCGCGGTGACGCTCACGGCTGCCAGCCGGTTCTACCGCAGCGCTGCATCCTCGGCGTTCACCATGACTGCTGGACGAGCGGACGGGCGTGCGGGACTGCCGAGTGGGTCGCGGCCCGCGCGCCGAGCCGTTCGTGAAGGGACAGCTGTGTGCGGACGTGGACGGGTTCTGTGCGGGTGGGAGGGCGGGATCGCGAACGGCTCGAGCATCTGTGCCGCTACGCGGGTCGCCCGGCGATCGCACCCCACCGCCGATCCGGTTCTCAATCGGGCGCATGCTCATGACAATGGGACCCGGGGTTCCAACCGGCTTCACGCACCGGGCGCCGCCTTCTGCATGTCGTCAAGAAACTCCGACCTCGGCTCGACACTCGTCACCAGCAGGTGATCCCTGGCCCGCGTGCACGCGACGTAGAGCAGGTGCCGCTCGGTTTCGTAGACCTCTTGCAAGTCCGAGTCGTCGCCAACCGTCTCAATCCGCTCCTGGAGCGGGATGACCTCGTCGTCGCAGGCCATCACCACCACCGCACGGAACTCGAGCCCCTTGGCCAGGTGCATCGTGCTGATGGACACGTTTCCGATGGTGGTCTCGACGCGCTCGTCGAGCACCCTGTACAGCATCCCCGCCGCCACCACGGCTGCGCGCGCACGTGCCAACTGAGCGTCGGATCGGACGAACACGCCGAATTCGTGTGGCAGCACACCTTCCTTCGCGCGTTCGGCCATCCACTTCGCGACGGTGGACGCCTCCGCGGCGACGTCGGGGAGCGAGCTGACGCTCGGCGCCGGGCCGTTGAACACGGACACCGCGTCGCTACGGTCCTCGCTGTTGCCGTCGACGTCCGTCACCACCGGGCCGAGCAGACGATCGGCCTGCATGCGGATCTGGTGCGAGGTGCGGTAGTTCACGCGCAGGGTCCGGCTCCGGCCCCGGATGTCGACCCCGAGCGCCTTCCACGAGAACGGCTGCTGGAAGATGCGTTGGCCGAGGTCGCCGGCGAAAAACAGTGCGTTCGGCCGGCTGCCACCCAGCGCCGCGAAGAAGCGCAGGTGGGCGACGCCGAGGTCCTGCGACTCGTCGATCACGGCGAAGTCGAACACGACCTTCTTGTTCTTCCCGATGGCGGCAGCCAAGCCGGTGAATAGCTCGGCCATCGTCAACAACTGCTTCGTCCGCAGCTCCGCCCGCACGCGCTCGAAGATCGACCACAGCACCTTCCTCGCCGCCTCCTGCAGCCGCGCTGCGCGTGCTCCAGCCCAACGACCCCGACAGCTACTACGCGAGGCGTGAGCTGGTCCCGACCGACATGCTCGAGGCGATCCAGAAGGCGAAGATCGTCATCACCAACTACCACGCCTTCAAGTTGCGCGAACGCATCGAACTCTCCGCGGGCGGCCGATCGCTCCTGCAGGGCCGCACCGGCGCCGAACTCGACACGCAGGAGACCGAAGGGCAGATGATCCAGCGCGTGATGCCCGACCTCATGGGCAACCGAAGGCCGAACTCGCCCTTCCGGCACATCGTCTACGAGGACACGAGCGGCGTCGTGCGGCGCCGGTCCACCAAGACCAAGGATCTCCGCATCGCGCGCGAAGCCCTTGCTGCCCAGCTCCGCGAGGTCGAGAAACAGAAGACCGGCCACGTCGATCGGTACGCCGCGACGCGGAACGCCCCGCTGGAGGAACTCGTGCTCACCTATCGAGACCATCTCGTGGCGGAGGCCTCTGCCCGGCGGTACGTGCAGGCCACGATCCGTCAGATCCGCGATTGCATAACCTTCGCGAAGGCGTCGACCCTCCCGACCCTCACGTTCGCCGACGCCGAGCGGTTCGTTGCCGAGATCCGAACCAAGCGCAGTGGGAAGACTCGCGATGGCTACGCGGGCGCGTTGCGTGCCTTCGGCGGATGGCTGAAGCGCACGGGGCGCTGGGACGTCGATCCGTTTCAGGGCATGTCGACGCGGACCGCGACGAAGGACAAGGATCGGGTGTTCAAGCGCGTGTCGTTCCGGTTCGAGGAGGCGCAGCAGTTGGTCGAGGGAGCCTGGGCGCGGTTCCAGGCGGAGAAGGCGCGCGGTGGCACGCCGTCACATCGCGATCACGACGACGTCGTGCGGGACCGACAGGTCTTGTACTGGTTCGCGTTGACGACAGGGTTCCGCGCCAACGAGTGCGCGTCGGTCAACTGGGAAGACTTGACGCTGGAAGGCTCGAAGCCCGGCGTGCGGCTCGCGGGCATCTTCACGAAAAACGGCGACGACGCCAACATCCCGGTGCAGCCGTTCGTCGCCGCGGCGCTGAACGACATGCGCAAGCGGCGTAGCGCCATCCAGGTCCGCAACGGCAAGGGACCGGTGCTCCAGACGGACCGCGTGTTCCACGTGCCCGATATGGTCGCGAGACTCGTGCGCAAGGACGCGCAACACGCCGGCTTGATCCCTCAACGCGGTCCCACTTCGAAGCGCGTCGACTTCCACTGCCTTCGAAAGAGC
>JAYUCN010000435.1:0-11173 GCA_043740335.1 Planctomycetota bacterium | reverse complement strand
GGACGGCGAAGCGCCGTGCGATCGGTCCGCGGGTGCTGCCGCCGTCGAAGAACGAACGCCAGGTCACGTTCGATTGCAGGAGCTGGCCCTTCAGCTTCTCCGCGTCGCTATCGCTGTTCACACCGACGATGACGAAGGGCGAGTCCTGGTACGTCTCGACGAGCGACCGCTCGTGCGGGATCATCGCCCGGCAAGGGCCTCACCAGAATCCCCAGAAGTCGAGGAACACCACCTTGCCGCGGTAGTCCGACAGCTTGAACGGCACACCGTCGACGTCTTCGCCGGTGATGTCCGGTGCCTGCTTGCCGACCGAGAGGTTGCGCAATTCGAACAGATCGCCCCTGGCCGCAGCACCGAGCGAACTGCTGCCGCCTTTGACGTCGGCGAACTCGTTGGCAACGCGCTCGAGCAACTGCTCGGCCTGCTTCTCCATCTGGTCCGGGTCGGCCTTGGCGAGGCGTTCGATCACAACCTTGCCATAGAACTGCTCCAGGCTCGCGAGCCGTTCCTTCTGCTCGCCGGCCTGGATCGTGCGCGCGAGTCGCGACTGGCCCGACACGACCTTGGCCAGCACGTAGCACGCGTTGCCTCGCACGTCCTGGTGCGGGCTCTTCTCGAGCACCAGGCGCAGGAACGGCTCGGTTCCCGGCGACGGGCTGTATTGCAGGGCCTGGCACGCGTTCGCCAGCTTGTCGCTGTCGAGGTGATCCTGAAGCGTGTCGAGGATCGTGTCGTTCTTCGCTGCGTCGCGCTGGTTGCCGAGGATCCACACCAGGCTGTCGACGGCGACCGGGTCCTTCGGGAACTTCGCGGCGAGCGCCTGCAGCCGCGCCGCATAGCCTTCCGGCTTCGGATACTTGTCGGCGAAGAGCTGCTTGCGCTCCTCGTCGGTCTTGGCCGCGCTGTAGAGCTTGCCGAACTCCTGCTGGGCCTTGTTGTACTCGGCGACGATCGCGTCGAACTGCGCCTTGGGAGCGTCATCCTGCGCGCGCGCCGTCGCGGCCACCAGCGTGAAGACCAGCGCGCCGAGCGCGACGGTCACATTGCGTTGCATTGCAGAACCTCCTGGGCCCGGTGCGGGCCGTGGCGCAGAGGCTACCTGCCGGCACCGGCGAATGCGCGGTGCGGGCATGGGATGGTCGCCGCCTGGTCACGATTCCCGCCCGGCGGGCGACGTTCTGCGCGCAGGCCCGGACAGCCACGCCAGCACGGCCTCCAGGGGACCACGCCGGCAGTGGCGGAACCACACCCAGGACAGCGCCATGGCGGCAACGAGGTAGACGATCGCTTCGCGGACGCCGACCGCGACGGGCCAGTCCTCGTGCGGCCAGCGCAGGCGCAGGGTCGCGTAGACGAGGACGATGTGGCCCAGGTAGTGCGTCAGCGAAGCGCGGCCGAGGAGTGCGACCGGAGCCAGCCAGCGCGGCAACCCGGACCGCCGGCTCCACCACGAGAACCCGGCGATGACGGCGATGGCTGCCGCACCACATCGCAGCACGAACGGGATCGACGTCGGTTGCCACGTGCACTGCAGATGCGGCGCGAGGTCGCCGAGCGTCTCGCCATTCGCTTCGGCCCATGCACTCGCAACGGCGCTCACGACGCAGAGCGGCACGGCGAGCCAGAACCAGCGGCCGCTGCGCGAACGGTCGCGATGACCCGCCAGCACGAGCAGGGCGCCGAGCGCGGGGAACACGAGCCAGGGCAGCAGGGGATAGCTGCCGTCGAACAGGAAGTAGCGCAGCGTCATCACGCCGAACTGGTGGTTGGCGACGTGCGAACCGTCGGCGAGACAATCGGCGGCCACGAACGAACCGAACCAGACCGTCGTCGGCGGCACCAGGGCAAGCAGGACCGCGATGACCGCGAGCAGACCGCCACGACCAAGCCGCAGCAAGCCGGCGACGAGGGGCAGCATCATCGCCATCGGCAGCAGGACCTCGGTCGGCCACACCAGGAGCCAGAACGGCACGCCGATCGAAGCGAGCGCGAGCGAACGACGCAGCACCCAGGCCGTCCGCAGGGACCGCGCCCCCGTGGTGCCCGCCGATGCTCCCTGCATCGCCCACGCCATGCCCGCGAGCATGACGAACAGCGCCGCCGGCACACCTTCGAGTGCGAGGCTCGCGCGCACGAGAGCTGTGCCGAAACCAGTCGCGGCCTCGTCCGGTTCCGGCACGAGGTGCAACCAGACCATGCCGAACACGGCGAGACCGCGCGCGAGGTCGAGAGCCTCGTCGCGTTCGTACGCACCGGTCGCCGCGACGAGGCCAGCGGGAGTTGCCGTTGCTGGCACGGCAACGGTGCGGACCACTTCCGCCGTCGGCACGCCCGCGTAGTCGCGATGCGGCAGCAGCAGTTCGTGCTTCATGACGACGCTGTGCGGCGCCACGTGCGCACCCGCCCCGATGTCGGCGCCGTAGAGCACGACGGCTCCCCGCCCCACCGTGCAGCCCGCACCGAGGCGCACGCGGTCGATCTTGAGCACGCGGTCCTCGAAGCTGTGCGCCTGGAACATGGCGTGCACCGTGGCACCGTCTTCGAGCGTCAGCATGTCGGGATCGACGACCTGCGCGAAGCCATCGCCGAGCACGACGCGGCGGCCGATGCGCATGCCCATCGCGCGCAGATACCACGGCAGCCAGAGCGTGCCTTCGAGCTGCGAGAGCAGGGCGCGACCGTACTGATGCCACACCACGTAGTGGAAGTCCCAACGGCTCGCCCAGCACGACCACAGACCGTGTTGCCCTGGCCGCACGCGTCCGAGCAGCGCCCACTTGAGCACGAGCACGCAGCCCGCGAGGGTGGTGACGACACCGAGCGTGGCCAGCGACAACATGCGGAGCAGGACGTGCCATTCCTCGTCCGCGGCACCTGCCACGACATCGAACCACCACAGGCCGAGCACGACGGGCAACGCCGGCAGCAGCATGCGCAGGCTCTCCCAGAACAATCGATTCGTGTAGCGCAGCAACCCCGGCGCGTGCGTGAGGCGGCGGTCCATCTGCACGACTTCACGACGCGGCAGTTGGAACGCCGGGTGGCCGAACCACGAACTCCCCCGCGTCATGTGCGGTGCTTTGGCGACCGTGTTCACGCCGAGCAGCAGGTCGCCCGGCAATTGCTGGCCCGTGTCGATGACGACGTGGTTGCCGAGGAACGTGCGTTCACCCAGTTCGGTGCGCGCCACGGTGACGCGGCCCTGATGCCGCCGCGGCACGCCGAGGTAGATGCCATCGGCCAGGAACGAGGCGGCGCCGAGCTGCACGTGCTCGGGCACCACGTCGAGGATCGTGCTGACCTCGCAGTCCTTGCCGATGCGCATGCCGGCGAGCTGCAGCCACCATGGCCAGAACAGCGTGCCCGACAGCCAGACGCCCGCCGCTTCGAGGATCTCGCTGCGCAACTCGAGCCGCAGGTGGACGAGCGACCAGCGGCTGTGCGTGCCCACGGGCACCGCCGGCGTCCAGCGCAACGCGAGCGCCCGCACGACCAGTGACAACGGCAGGCCGATCACCGCGAGCACGACGGTGAGCAGGACCCAGGCGGCCTTCGACCACGGACCTTCGACGAAGAGCCAGGCGCGCAGCGCCGTCGACTCGATGCCGAACATGGATGTCAGAAGCCACGCCCCCACGACCACTGGCAGTGCCACGATCGGCGCCCAGCACACGCGCGCCGTGAGCAACAGCACGGTGTAGAGCCACGGCGACACTTGGCGGCTCACGACATCCAGGGGTGAAGCGGATTCCGTACGCGCCACGCGCTGGGCCGGCACACCATCCCAAGCCTCACCGGCAGGCATGCACGTTCCCTCCGGCAGAAACGAGAGGGCACGCAGCACAGCGCCAGCGCCGATGTCGACGGCGGGCCCGGTGCCCGAGCGCGTCTCGAGTGTCGCCCCAGCACCGATGCGCACCGCCCCGACGACGAGGTCGCCCGCATCGAGGTCGCACATGCCGAGGCCGGCTTCGCGGCCGATCGTGGCATCGTCGCCGATGTCGAGCAGGTCCCACCCGCCAGCCAACAGGTCCGTGCCACGATGGATGTGGACGCGCTTGCCGATGCGCGCACCGAGCGCGCGCAGCGCTGCGTTCTGCGCCTCGGTGCCCTGCAGCAGGGACCATGGCACCAGTCGCACGGTGTGCACGACCAGCCAATGCCGCACGTGGAACCAGCTCCAGACCGGCACGCGTGTCGGTTCGTAGCGCCCGATGAGCAGCTCCTTCGTCAGCACCGTGAACCAGAGTGCAGCGAGCGTGTAGACGAGCACACCGATCGCGCCGAGCCACGGCAGCAACATCAGCAGCACGACGAGCGGGAACCCGGCGAGCAGCCGCGGCAGCAGTCCGAACGCGACCCCGTAGGCGAGCGACGCACTCGCCCCGAGGAAGGCGAGCAACCAGATCGTCTGCACGCCAGTCGCGAGCAGCGGGTGCGCCGGCACCGACTGCAGTCCTTGGCGCACCGCGCGCCTCGGTGGCGCGTTGCCCGTTGGCACCATCGCCGGCAGACGTGCCAGCACTGCGACCGTGCGCGCCTCGTAGACGTTGCGCACCGTGTACTGGGCGCCGTCGCCGTGGCGCCGCAGTCGCGAGACGAGCATCGCGGCGCGCAGCGAATCGCCCCCGAGCGCGAAGAAGTCGTCGCCCGTACCGATGTTCGCCGGTAGGAGACCAAGCACCGCGGCGAACGCGGCACACAGGCCTTGCTCGCGTTCGTTCACAGGCAATGCATTCGCGACCGGTCGCTCTGCGCGGTGGCGATCGTCCGCGATCGATGGCAACGCCTTGCGGTCGATCTTGCCGCCGACGGTGCGCGGCAGCGAGCTACGCAGCGCGAACCGCGCCGGCACCATGTACTCGGGCAACGCCGCCCGTACCGCACGCTCCAGCGCCGCGAACGTCGGTGGCAGTGCTTCATCGTCGGGCACGACGTGCGCCGCAAGCAGACGTGAGGCGCCTTCGCCCTGCACACTGCATGCCGCTTCGCGCACTCCCGCGCAACCGGCCAGCACGGTCTCGATCGCTTCGAGTTCGATGCGGTAGCCGCGCAGCTTGACCTGCGCATCGATGCGGCCGAGGCAGCAGAGCCGCCCGTCGGCGGAGCGCTGCGCGAGATCGCCCGTGCGGTAGACGCGGCCAATGCCGGGCAGGGTCGGGAACCGCGCCGCCGTCAGGTCGGGCAGACCGAGGTAGCCGCGCGCCAGACCCACGCCGTGGATGCACAGTTCACCGGGCTCGCCCTCGGCCACGGGCAACAGCTGTTCATCGAGCAGGAAGGCCCGATGCGGCGGCACCGGTGTCCCGATCGACACGGGCTCGCCCGCGTGTACGCGCGCGCGCACGACGGTGACCGTGCACTCCGTCGGCCCATAGCCGTTCTCGAGCCAGAGTGCTTGGCCCCAGATCTCCGCGAGGTCGGCCGTGAGCGGCTCACCGCCAACGTAGCAGAGGCGCAGTGTAGGCAGTTCGTCACGCGGCGACCGACAGTCCATGGCGCGCAACAGCGTCGGCGGCGGACAGAACACGGTGATGCGTTCGCGTCGCAACCACGGCACGAGGTCCGGGCCGAGCCGAACAGTGTCGTCGTCGAGCACCACCACGCACGCACCGCTCGCGAGTGCGAGCCACGTCTCTTCGATCGAGGAGTCGTAGGCGGGCGAACTGCCCTGCGCGATGCGATCGCCGGGGCCGAGCGCGAACCGGGCGACGCCCTGCGTGATCAGGTTCGTGACACCGGCATGCTCGAGCAACACGCCCTTCTGCAGACCGGTCGTTCCCGACGTGTAGATGACGTAGGCGAGCGAGTGTTCGTGCAACCATGCCGGCTGCGGCAACTGCTTCGCCGTCGCGTCGCCAGCGCTCGCGCACGGCACCACCACGGTGGGGAGGGCGGCCGCAGCGAGCATCGCGGCACCGGTGGCATCGGTCACGATGGCCACAGCGTGGCAATCGCGCACCACGTGCAGCATGTGCGTCGAAGGGAACGACGGGTCGAGACAAACGTGCGCAGCCCCTGCCTGCATCACGCCGAGCTGTGCTGCATACAACCAAGGCGTCGAACGCGGCAACAACACGACGACGGTGCTCTCGCGATGGATGTTCGTAGCGACCTGAGCTCGCACGACCGCCGCCATCGCGGCCAGCTCGGCGTAGGTCACCGTCGTTCGTTCCGGCCGCGCGCGCCCGGGCGGAACGTCGACGGCAGGATGACCCGCACGCAGCGCTACGGTCTGGGCGAAGAGGTCCGGAAGCAGCATGCGCAGGCGCCGCTCACGATGCGGTCGGCGGCCGGATGCTATCTGCCGCCGCGGTGCCGTGCGCCAGCCGAACGCGCAGATATGGCGGCAGGAACGGCCCGCGCTCCAGCTGCTGCGCCGACGTCAGGTGCCGGAACCCGGCGATCCAACCGACGCATCGCGCACTGCCGCACCCGCAGCGGAACGGACTGGCCATGTCGAACTCGGTGGTGTTGTAGTCGAAGGTCACTTCCTCGAAACGCCGCAGCGACCGCCGGGCGATCAGGAGGCGCCCACACAGGACTGCAGTCGGATCGCACGCATGGTTCAGGAAGCGCCAGCCGTGCCGGTCCATGTCGCGCTCGAGGTCCGGCTTCTCGCCGAGGTCGATGTGCGCGTTCTCGCCGATCTGCACCGAATAGCGCGATGGCAAGGCGACCACGCGCCCATGGATGCGCAGCAGCACGTCGCCCGCCGCAACATCGTCGGCAGCCAGCACGGCGAACTGACCGTTCGCGCGCACGACGGTGATGCGCGACCAGGCGGTGGTGTCGGTGGGTTCGGTTCGGTGTTGCACGGGCAAGAGTCCCCGCGGTCGCAGGAGCACCACGAAGAGGGCGCCAACTACGCAACCCTCGAGACTCTGCCCACGGCACGAACCTCTGCGAGGGTCTCAGGTCTCTCGCCCGACTTCGCCCTCGTTCCGCGGATGCCCGCGTGGCACCGAGACATTATGGTGCGGCAACCTCGCACCCGTCCGGATGCACGACAACAGCAAGCTCCTGTTCACTCGCTACGCGATGCCGTTCTTCGCCCTCGGTGTCCGGGTGCTGGAGGTCGGCCCCGACCAGGTGCCGAGCACCTACCAGCAGATGGTCACAGCCACGCGCCGCAGCGACGGACCGGCGGTCTGGGAGACGGTCGACCTCGCCACGCGGCCGGGCATGACTCACGCCGCCACGAACGAGTACGCGTTCCCGATTCCGGAGGCGAGCTACGACGTCGTGTTCTCCGGCCAGGTCATCGAACACGTGAAGAAGCCGTGGGTGTGGCTGCGCGAACTGGCGCGCGTCTGCCGGCCCGGCGGTCACGTGCTGACGATCAGCCCCGTGAGCTGGCCCTACCACGAAGCACCCGTCGACTGCTGGCGCGCCTATCCCGAGGGCATGCGCGCGCTCTACGAAGACGCCGGGCTCGAGGTGATGGAAGCACGTTGGGAGACGCTCGAACCACGCGGTCTGCTGCCGCGCTGTCCGCGGCCCGTCAGCGACCACGCGCCTGGACTCGTCTACAAGCTCGCGCGGTGGTTGCATTGGCCCATCGCGCGCTCCTACGACGCGATCACGATCGGCAGGAAGCCCGCGGCGGCCCCGGGCGCCGGACGATGAACGAGGCGTCGGCTCCCGCAGGCTCACGCCTCGCTTCGATCGACCTGCTGCGAGGACTCGTGATGGTGGTGATGCTGCTCGACCACACGCGCGACTTCGTTCACCGCGAAGGCATGTCGGGGGACCCGACCGACCCAGCGACGACGACGGCAGCGCTCTTCTTCACCCGCTGGATCACGCACTATTGTGCACCCACCTTCGTCCTGCTGGCCGGGCTGTCGGCGCGTCTGCAACTGCAGCGCGGCATGTCGCGGGCGGAGCTGACGAGTTACCTCTGGCAGCGCGGCCTGTTCCTCGTCGCCCTCGAGGTCGTCGTCCTGCGCCCACTCATCTGGTTCCACCTCGACTACTCGCTGCTCGCACACCTGCAGGTGATCTGGGCGATCGGCTGTTCGATGTGCGGGCTCGCGTTCCTGCTGCGGCTTCCTGTCGCCGCGATCGGGGCACTCGGGCTCGTGATCGTCGCGGGCCACAACCTGCTCGGACACGAACCTGTCGCGTTCGTCGCGTTCCCGTCCTGGCATGGACTGTGGGTGTTGCTGCACGTGAAGGCCGGCCTCCAGGTCGGCGGCCAATCCGGTCCGGTCGCCTTCGTGCAGTACCCGCTGCTGCCGTGGTTCGGCGTGATGCTGTGTGGCTACTGGCTCGGCACGCTCTACGCACTGCCGACGGCAGCCCGGCGTCGCTGGCTGCTGCGCCTCGGCGTCATCGCGACGATCACGTTCGTCGGCCTGCGAGCCTTCGGGTGCCATGGCGATCCGTTTCCCTGGGAACACCAGCCGACGCTGGTGAAGAACGTCTTCGCGTTCCTCCGTCTCGAGAAGTACCCGCCGTCCCTGCAGTTCCTGCTCATGACCATCGGACCAGCCCTCGTCGCGCTGGCCCTCTTCGAACGGGTGCGCGGCGATGGGGCGATGCGCGCCCTGGTTGCACTCGGCCGCGTGCCGCTCTTCTTCTACATCCTGCAGTGGCCGGCCGTGCACCTCGTGTCGCGCCTGTTCCAGTGGCTCGATGGCCAGCCCATGGGTTGGGACGCGCCGCTCCCATCGACGCTCGGGGAGGAACTGCCGCGCCTCTGCGGGTTCTCGCTGCCGGTCGTCTACCTCGCCTACGCCGTGTGCCTCGCCGTGCTGGTCCCGCTGTCCATCGTGTTCGCGCGATGGAAGCAGCGCCACCCGCAGCTCGCCTGGCTGCGGTATCTGTGAGCGGACCCAGTTCGATTTGACGAACTGCGGTCACGCTACCTAGAACCGCCGCCATGCAAGCCATGGTCTCGGCGATCCAGCAGGCGTACCCGCAGGTGTTCCATGCCTGCCACGTGCGGCACACGCGGCGCCGCTCGAACGCATTCCGCCTGTCGGAACGCGACGCCGCGATCCTCGCGCACGTCGGCCCGGCCTACGCGTTCACGGCCCGCGACCTCGGGGCCCACCTCGGCATCGGCGCCCCGACCATGTCGGCTGCCATCAAGCGCCTCGAGCAACTCGGCTACCTCACGCGCAGTGCGCGATCGCGCGACACGGCCGTGCGCATCCTGCAGCTCACCGCACTCGGTGGTCAGGCATTGCAGGCGACTTCCGTGCTCGATACGGAACGACTGACGGCGCTGCTCGCCACGCTGTCCGTCCGCCACCGCACGCGCGCCGTGCAAGGCCTCGAGCTGCTGGCTCGCGGCGCCCGCAATCTCACCAAACAGGAGGTGTCGTCATGAAGTGGGTATGGATCACGCTCGCCTCGATCGCCGCGATCATCGCCCTCGTCGCCATCGTTGGCGCGCTACTGCCGGTCGCACACGCGGCCGCGCGCCGCCTGCACCTGAAGCAGTCGGCCGCCGCCGTGTTCGCCGCGATCACCGACGTGCCGGCGATGCCGCAATGGCGGGACCTGAAGTCCGTCGAGATGCTGCCGCCACGCGGCGGCAAGCGCTGCTACCGCGAGGTTTCGGGTTTCGGCCCGATGGACCTGCTCGTCGAGATCGAAGAGCCGGGCAGGAAGGTCGTCACGCGCATCGTCACCGCAGGCTCGCCGTTCGGCGGCACCTGGACGTTCCGCCTCGAGCCAGAGGGCGACGGCACGTCGATCACCATCACCGAGAACGGCGAGGTCTACAACGTCTTCTTCCGCGCGCTGGCGCGCTTCGTGTTCGGCCACACGTCGACGATCGATGGCTACCTGCGTGCACTCGCCGCGAAGTTTGGCGAGGTCGCCGAGCCAGCGCCCGCGGAGCCGGATCCCGCACCGCCCGCCGCCACACGCTGACGCTCGACACGTCAGTCGTCTCGACCGTCACTTCTTCGGGTCGCTGCCTTTCCGCTTGCCTTGCTCGTCCAACACCGCCTGGAACCGCGTCAGTCGGCCGACATACAGAGGGTTCTGGCTGCTGGCGCGCGTGGCTTCGGTCTGCAGCTCCACCGCCTGTTCGACCTTGCCGTTGACGAAGTGGGCCAGGGCCACCGTGTCCTTGTTGCCGAAGCTCAGGTTGGCCCCTTCCTGCCGCTGCAACTCCTCGCACTGAGCCAGCGCCAGGGTGTCGTAGCGCCCCATCGTGTCCGGCCGCACGATCATGTACCACGCATCGTTGTTGAGGTCCGCGCTCACGCTGCCGCGGTACTCGACCATGAGCTTCGCCGCCGCGTCGAGCTCGCCGCAGCGGACCAGCACCTTGTGCCGCGCCGCGTAGCACAAGCGCACATCGCCGCCCGCAGTCTTCACGGCATCGATCGCCTTCATCGCGAGATCGCGGAACACCGCGGGCGTGCCGCCTTCCATGAGCGTCTCGGCGAACACCAACTGCTCACCCGGCCGGCTCAGGTGCTTCTGCAGCGTCGCCACGACGCGACCGGCGAGCCGATCCTGACCGGCGCGCAGCAACGCGCGCAGATAGACGAGCTGCGTGAACACACCCGCGGGCGCTGCCGCGGCCACCGGCGCCAACACGACCGCCAACGTCTTCGCGATCTTCGGTTCGCTGCGGTCGCCGCGCAGCACGAGGTCGGCGAACAAGCTCATCGGCACGGCCTCGGTCGCGAGCGCCTTCGTACCGTCGTCGATCGCCTTCTGGGCTTGCTCGAGGTCGCCCTTGCACCACCATTGGCACAGCACGGCGAGTGCCCGCGCGCGCCCGGAGTGCGGCCACGCGCGGACACACTGTTCCACTTGCGCGCCGAAGTCGCCGCCATCGCCGACGCTCGCCAACAACGACTGCACGGCTTCCTCGAACTGGCCGGCCAGTGGCGCGGCGAACGTCCCGTCGACGCACGCCTGCAGGAAGTCGACGGCGCCATCGAGCGCTGGCCAGACCAGCAGTTGCTCACCCGACACGCCGACGCACAACATCGCGCGCACGCCGGGTTCGAACACCATCGTGCCAACGTCTGTCGGTTCGGTCGGCGGTTCCTCGAGGGGCTGATGCGTGGCCGCGACGCGGAACACGGGCTTCTTCGCTGCCAACGCCTTCGCCGCAGCACTCGGCATCACGACGGCGATCGCGACCCCCTTCTCGGCGAAGCGCTGCTGCAGGTCGACGAGGTACTGCGCGTGGTCG
>JAYUCN010000434.1:0-11177 GCA_043740335.1 Planctomycetota bacterium | reverse complement strand
CAGAAGTGGCGCTTCGGCTCCGACTTCTGGACCACCCTCGACACGTCGATCGACCTGCAGTGTGGCAGCGTCACCGTGCCTGCGGGTTACTACTACCTCACCCTCGAGCAGCGTGACGCCACGTCCTTCGTGCTCGCCCTGCACGAGGCCAACGAGGTGAAGAAGCAGCGGCTCGACGCCTTCCAGGCGGCCCGGTTGCAGGGCGGCATCGAGGTGCCCATCGCCCATTCGACGAACGAGCAGGTGGCGAAGACGCTGCAGATCGCCATCGAGATGTCGGCGGGATCCCACACGCAAGGCACGCTCAGCATCCGATTCGGCGGGCACCAGTTGGCGACGCCCGTGACGATGCAGGTCAAGTAGCGGAGGAGTCGCGCGGCGCCTCCTTGCTACCGACGATCGTCAGGTTCATGCCAATCTGCACCGACAGGGCTTTGCCATCGACCATCGTGGTGGTCTTGCCGTTGAGGTACCAACCGAACGAGCCCGTCGAGAACGCCTTCACCTCGGCCAGCATCTCCTGGCCGTTGATGCTGATCTTGAGGGGTTCAGCTTTGGCCAGGAACGTCGTCTGCGAGAGCGGGCACGGGGACTTCGCCATGGGTGCCATGGTCGCGACTCCGCGCGCACTTGCCAAGGTCGTTCAGAGCAACTCGCGCCCGCGATGCGACGCCGCGAGGAACTCCGGCGCCAGATCGATCTGCCAGGCACGCACGCGGACGCCAATCATCCCAGGTACTGACCGATCAGCAACTGTAGCCGCCGCCGTGCGTCGGCAGTGATCGCGCTACGCTGCGTCATGACGGCATGCTGCATGCTACCGGCGGCGCTGATCGGCGGGGCGGCCGCGATGCCGCGTGCCAGCTCGACGACGACCCGCCGCGCGAGGTCGGCGTTCTGGCGCAGCACTTCGATGACCGCCGCCACGTCGACGTCTGCCTCGCTCTCGTGCCAGCAGTCGTAGTCGGTGACGAGCGCAATCGTCGTGTAGGCGATCTCAGCTTCGCGCGCGAGCTTCGCCTCCTGCAGGTTGGTCATGCCAATGACGTCGGCGCCCCAGCTGCGGTAGAGGCGCGACTCGGCGCGGGTGCTGAACAACGGTCCTTCCATGCACACATAGGTGCCGCCGTCGTGGGCCGTGGCGCCAGCCGCATGCGCGGCCTGCAGGGCGACCTGGCGCAGCGGCTCCCAGACCGGGTCGGCGAAATGAGCATGGGCGACGCAGCCACCGCCGAAGAACGTCGACTCCTGCGTGCGACCGCGCGTGCGGTCGATGAACTGGTCGACGAGCACGAGGTGACCGGGGCGGATGTGCTCGCGCATGGAACCGACCGCCGAGATGCCGACGACACATGCCATGCCGAGCTGCTTCATCGCGTAAAGGTTGGCGCGGAACGGCAACTCGTGCGGAGCCAGCCGATGTCCTCGCCCATGGCGCGGCAGGAACGCCATGCGCACACCGAACATGGTGCCCGTGACGAGCGCATCGCTTGGCGCGCCGAACGGGGTGTCGAGGGTCACTTCCTGGCGATGCTCGAGCCCGGCCAGGTCGTAGATGCCGGAGCCGCCGATGATGCCGAGGGTCCGTTCGCTCATTGCAGTTCCTCGTCGCCGCTGAAGTCCTGGTCCAGGCGACCGCGCGGGCGCTCGCCCGTCGGTTTCCAGCTCGCCGCGACGCCCGGCCTCTCGTCCGTCGCTTGCCGGCTCCCCGTGTCGCGCGGCCGTTCGTCCACCGGTTGCGTGTACCAGCTCGGCGCGAACAGCCGCTTGATCATCATCGTCGCGTAGGCGCCGCGCGGCAGCGCGAACGCGAGCGTCGCCTTGACGCGACCGGGATTCAGGTCGTCCGGCTCGATGCGCACCTCGCCTGTGTCCGCTGGCTTGATCAACACCTCGCGTGGCTCCTCCTTCCAGATCATGCCGGGCACCTCGTTCTGGAGGAAGCTCTGCCGTGTGAGGCCAGCTTGCTGCAGCTCTTCGATCATTACTCGCCGAAACGGCTCGCTGCCGCCATCGCCCTCGGGCCCGAACAGCGGCGTTCGCATCGCGCGCAACTTCTCCTCGCGCTCGGGCGCGATGTACTTCCAGGCGAGCAGGTCGCCGGCCAGCGTCGACACCCGCAGGCGCTGTGCGGACAACACGCCGCCGCGCAGCAGGCTGCTCACGGCACGATTCCAGAGGAACGACTGGTAGGCGAACGCGTGGATGACACGCTGGCGCAACGGCACGAACTCCAGTGCTGTACGGAAGTCGTCCGGATGCGCGACGAGGTGTGCGAACAGCGGTTCGTAGGCCGGGCCGCGCGCGATGCGCGCACACGCGTCCCAGTCACCCCAGCGCAGTTGCAGGGTGCGCTTGAGCTTGACGTCGCCCGTGATCGCCACGGGCGACGGCTCGGCAATGAGTTGCTGGAGCGCGCGCTCATGGTCGCCGAGCAGGACACTGCGCATCGGGAAGCCCTGACCGTGTCGCAAGCAACCGAAGCGCTGGTCGTCGAAATAGTTCGGGAACCCCGTCTTCTGCAGCGATGGCAGGCCACGCCGGAGCTGCGCCGCTTTCGGCGGATGCAGGTCGCGCAACACGACCGTGAACGCGTTGCCGCTGCTCTGCCGACTCGTGATCGGGCGATCGGTCGTGCCGACGGGCTGCACGCGCAGGTTGGGCAGGCGCAGTTCGACGGCGCGCCGCTCGATCGTGAGGAACTGGTCCGTCACGGCCTGGCGGTCCTTGAGGCCCGCGTAGGCGATCGCCGAACGGTCGACGTTGCATTCGCGCGCGAGCAGGGACAACGCTTCGGCCGTCGACAGCTTCTCCTTGTGCAGTTGGTGCACGACGTAGCTGCCGGTCGGCACCTCGGGCCATTCGAGCAGTTCGCGTACGCGGAAGTCTTCGGGAATCGTCTTGAGTCGCACAGTCACCTCCGACGGTCGTCGAAGCGCTCGAGTTTCTGGAGGGCCGTCGCCAGATCTGCCGGCAACGCAGTCTCGACGACGACCTGGGCGCCGTCGAGATCAGCGAACGCAACCCGCGCGGCATGCAGGAACATGCGATCGGCGAGGGGCCGCTCGGCAACCCCGGCGCGTAACTTGTAGCCGGTCTTGAGGCCGGAAAGCAGCAGCGGTTCGCCGCCGTAGTCACGATCGCCGACAATCGGGTGGCCGACCGACTGCAGGTGCACGCGCAGCTGGTGGCTGCGCCCCGTTGTCGGGTGCAATGCGAGCAGGGCATGGCGCGAGAAGGTGCTCTGCCGCAGCACATCCGTGTGGGCGGCGCGGAACCCGGGCAACTCCGAGGCAGCGGCAACGACCTTGCCCGGCCGCCGCCGGTCGGGGCCGAGCCAGGCATCGATGGCGAACCGTTCCTGCAAAGGCACGCCGTGCACGAGGGCTTCGTAGGTCTTCGCGACGAGTCCGCCGCGGAACTGCTCGTCGAAGTGCCGCGCTGCCTCCGGCCCCTTGGCGAGCAGCAGGCACCCGGACGTATCACGATCCAGGCGATGCACGATGCGCAGGTCGTCGCCGGGACGCAACACCGCGAGCAGGCCGTGCAGACCGGGATCACGGCCGCTGCGATCCGGGACGGTCGGCATCCCGGCCGGTTTGGCAACGACGAGCACGCTTGCACTCTCGTAGCGAACCTCGGGCAGCGCGCGCGGCACAGTCGGCGGCGCCGACGCACCGTCCAAACGTACCTGCACGACATCGCCTGCATGCAACCGGTGGCTCGACAGGCAGACCTCGCCGTTGACCCTGACCCCGCCCGCCCCCATCAGACTCCGCAGTTGCAGGCGATGGCTGCTCGGCAGTTCGCGTTCGAGGAAGTCGGTCAATTGGATCCCACCCAGACCCGTGTCGACCATCAGCACCTGATCCGAACGCGCGTGCAAGGGCGAAGCAACATACGGAGCCGGGCCATTCCCTCAACCCCATCCCCGGGACTTGCAGGACTTGCGCCTGTGAACCCCGCGCTGGCGACTTCCTTGTCCCGCCCATGGGACGGACATTCCCTGGGCTGGTATCAGGCATCAGGCTTGGCGATGCAGGAGACGTGGAACCAGGCGCCTTGGCGAGGCGTGTGGCCGGGAATGCGCGGGCGGCACACCGCTTGCTCTGCTCGTCGCGATGCAGATGCCTAGGCTTGGAGTCGCGTTCGTAGGCAGCGCCCGGTTGCTGCCGAGCGCGGCCTTGGCCGACGGCGAGGAGAGCTGTGTGACGGACACCACGCTGGAGGGGACGGTTGGCGAGACCGTCTCCGGGCGTTGGGTTGGCAATCGGCGCGAGGCGGAGTTTCGGGTCGCGAGCCCGAAGCAAACGAGGAGCGAGGTGTGAGCAGGTTCTGTAGGTAACCGCAAGCCCACCGGTTGCGAGCCCGGAATGAGGGGTGCGAGCCCCATTCGACCGCCCGGCACCGTTGGTGCCGGGCGGTTCTTTTTGATCCCTCGAGCTACGCCATCACGACCAACCGTCCGAACAGCCGATGAGCCGGTCGTGCAGTGTTCGGTCGTCATCCCCTGCCACAACGGCGTCGCCCTGACGAAGGCCTGCATCGAGAGCCTGCTCCAGCAGACCCATTGCCGGCCGTGCGAGATCCTGCTCGTGGACAACGCGAGTCAGGACGCCACCGAGAATCTGGCAGCGATGGATCCATGCGTGCGAGTCCTGAGACAGTCCCGCAACCTGGGCTTTGCCGGGGGCGTGAATGTCGGCATCCGGGCCGCGCGCGAACCGTTCGTGCTCGTGCTCAACAACGACACGCAGGCCGCACCGAACCTGCTGGTCGAACTGCACGCAGCCCTTGCCGCGGACCCGCGCATCGGTGCCGTGGCTCCGGTCAGCAACCACGTGAAGGGCCCGGCACTGCTTGCCATCGGCAATCGCGGTCGCGATGGCTCGGAACGAGCGGCGATTGCGACCGAGCTCGCGTCCAGTCCCGTGCGCTCGCAGGACGTCGACACGCTGGCGGGCCTCTGCCTGCTCGTGCGGCGCGCGACGTTCGCCGAAGTCGGGTTGTTCGACGAGCGCTTCGGCCACGGCAACTTCGAAGACGACGACTTCTGCCTGCGTCTGCGCCTCGCTGGCTGCCGCCTCGTGATCGCGAGGCGCGCCTTCCTGCATCACGAAGGCCACGCTACGTTCCGCGCTCTGGGTCTCGACCTCAGAGACGAGATCGGCCAAAGGCGCGTGCAGTTCATTGCCAAGTGGCAGAACGATCCCGCCGGGCGCGCAACCATCGCGGCGATGCACGGCGACCTCGTGGGCGCAGCAGCCGCAGCCGAGGAGGCTCTGCGCATCTGGCCCCGCTGGCCCGACGCCGAGTGGCACCTCGGTCGGTGGCGCGCCGCGCGCGGTGAGCACGACCGCGCGGCGGTCCACTTCCGCGCGCTGCTGCGGCTCTGCCCCCAGCATGCCGAGACCGCCGTCGAGCTTGGTTGCAGCCTGCTCGCCATGGGCGAGACCGACCAGGCCAGCGACCAACTCGCTGCAACCGTGCAGACGTGCCATCTGGCGGAACCGCTCCAGGTACGGCTGCACCAGCAACTCGGCGAGCACGCCTACCGCGCCGGGCGGTCAGAAGCCGCGGCCAACGAGTTCGTATCCGCGTTGGAACTGGCTCCCGAAGACGCCGTGTTGCAGAACTGGCTCGGACTGTGTCGCCTTCAGCAGGGCGAACTGGCCGCGGCAACGACGGCGTTCGCAGCCGCCGCCGACCACGGCTTTGCCCTGGCCCACACCAATCTCGGCATCTGCCTGCACCAGCTCGGGCGACGCACGGACGCCAAGGCGTGCTTTGCCAAGGCCGTCGAACTGTTGCCGCACGATCCCGTCGCACGCGCCAACTTCGCCGCACTCAAGGAAGCATCGGCAGTCTGATCAGGAACTACGCCCCGACGCCGCACTCAGCACGAGGTCACGCTCACCGCCCGAGCGGGCCAGCGCGATGAGTTCGTCGACGATCGCCGCCAACGACGCGGCTGGCACCCAGCCGATGGCCGCACGCAGCCGTTCGAGGCAAGGCAACCGACGTGGCGGATCGACGAACCCGGTCGGGAACACGTCGGCGAACGGCACATGCACGATCCGCGAGGAACTGTGCGCGCGCTGCCGCACGAGCAGAGCAAGTTCGTCCACGGTGGTTTCGACGGCGCTGCCCACATTGAAGACGCAACCGCTCGCGGCCGGTGCTTCGGCGAGGTCAGCCAACGCGCGCACGATCTCCGCGACGTGCGCGAAGCAGCGCGTCTGGTCGCCACTGCCGTAGACCGTGATCGGCTCGCCGCGCACGGCCTGCTGCACGAACCGCGGCAACACCATGCCGTGATCGCCCGACTGACGCGGTCCGACCGTGTTGAACAAGCGCGCGACGACAACGGGCAATCCCACCTGCTCGGCGTGCCCGAAGGCCAGCCACTCCCCCATCGCCTTCGCACACGCATAGCCGCCCCGCAGACCCTCGGTGGCACCAGGACGCACCGAGTCCCGTTCGCGGAATGGCACCGGGCCATCGCCGTAGACTTCGGAGCTCGAGGTCAACAACAGCGGAACACCGCACGCGGCGGCGGCCGCGGCGACCACTTCCGTGCAGCGCAGGTTGCGCTGCATCACGTCGAGCGGCTCGCTCGCAAGCCTCCGCACCCCCACGACCCCGGCGAGATGGAACACGATGTCGGCATCTGCGCAGGCGCGCGCCGCCACCACCGGATCAGCGACCGACGCCACCGTCGTGCGCAGGGCAGGATGGTCCGCGACGCTCGCCAGGTTCTCCAGACGGCCGGTCGACAGATCGTCGACGACGTGCACGGCATGCTGGCGGCGCAACAATTCCGCGCACAGGTGCGAACCGATGAAGCCAGCACCGCCGGTGACGAGCGCGCGCACGGGACCAGCAACGAGCGGAGCGCGCTGCGCAGCAGGCGCTGTCACCTGAGGTTTTTCGCCGGGGAACGGCAAGCGGACCATCGTGGGTTGGTGCGAATCGCAGTGCGGGAACACGCAGCGTCTTCGACGACGCGCTGCGAGTCCATGACGTGGCTCGCTTTCCTGAGCGAGCCGTGCGACGTTGGCACCAGCCCGACTATTCCCGCCCCTTGTCCTTGCGCAGCGCTTCGAGCTGACGGCGCAGATCGGCCAGTTCGGCGCGCAAGGCGGCCAGTTCGCTTTCGAGGTCGATCGCTTCGCCGGCTACGGCGGGCTTCTTCGTCGCCTTTGCGGGCGTCGGTGCCGGTGCCGTCGCGGGCTTCGGTGCCTCGTGGTGCGGCGGGGCGACTTCGATTGTCGCCACGGGCACGTCGCCCTCCGACCGCACTACCGACTGCGCTGCCGGTCGTTCACCCAGCGTGATCGTGACCGAACGCGCCCCTTCGGCATTGCGCAGGCCCAGCGCGATCTTTCGACCCGGCTTGCTTGCCTGGAGGAACTGGTCGATGTCGGCGAGGCTCTTCACGGCGTGATCGCCGAGGCTCGTGACGATGTCGCCAGAGCCCACACCAGCGGCCTTCGCGGGGCTGTCGGCGACGACGCGGTCGATGACGACGCCGTCGTCGGTCTCACGCACGCTGAGGCCCAGGTAGCCGCGCTTTGCCGACGCGACCGCAGGTGGCGTCGGGGCGGTGCCTGGCACCGTTTCCACCGCCGGCTTTGGCGGTTCGACCTTCTCCTTCGGTGCCTTCGGCTCCTTCGCTGCCTTCGGGGCCTTTGGCTCCGTCGGGGCCTGTGGTTCCTTTGGCTTGGCGGTCGGCGCCGGAGTGGCAGGCACGCCCTGTTGCGGCCGCTCGCCGAGCTTGACGACGACGTTCTGCTCCTTGTCCCCGCGCCGCAGCTTGATGGTCAGGCGATCGCCGGCCTTGCCCGCGCGGATCGCCGCGATGAAGTCGTCGCGCGTCGCCGTCGCCGTATCGCCCACCGCCAGCAGCACATCGCCCTCCTTGAGGCCCGCCTTCGCCGCCGGCGAATCGGGGATGACCTCCGCGACGACGGCTTCGTCGTGCTCCTCCGAGAGGTAGACACCGAGCCACCCATCGGCGGCCGGGGCGAGCAGAAGCAGAGAGACGATGGACGCTGCGAGTGGATGCATTTGGAGACCTCGTTCCTTGGCGGCACCGGTCCGGCCCGCCATAGGATGCCATGGTTACGAAAGGGCGCCCGCAAACGAAGGGACCGACCGAACATTCCAGGATCGCCAAACGGCGGGCCTTCCCTTGACCTGTCCCGCGCGCCTGCCTAGAACCTTCGCCCTCCATCGGCCCCCTTCGTCTAGCGGCCTAGGATTCGTGATTCTCAGTCATGCGACAGGGGTTCAAATCCCCTAGGGGGTACCAGTCGCCCGGCAGGTCCGCCTGCCGGGCGTTCTTCTTGCGCCCCGAGTTGAGCATGGTCTGGCTGCGCCGCGAAGACCACGAAGACCGCGAACTGCATTGGCTGTGCCCCTGGGCTCTGCCCAGCCGCAATGCCGGTGGTCGCCGCCTGTTCGAGAGTGAAGACCCGCTGCGAACGGCCTTTCAGCGCGACCGCGACCGCATCCTGCACGCCACGGCGTTTCGCCGCCTGCAGCACAAGACGCAGGTCATGGCCGCCTTCGAGGGCGACCACTTCCGCAGCCGCATGACGCACTCGCTGGAGGTGGCCCAGATGTCGCGCAGCGTCGCGCGTGCGCTGCGCTGCAACGACGACCTCGCGGAGGCGATTGCGCTGGCCCACGACCTCGGTCATCCACCGTTCGGGCACGTCGGGGAAGAAGCTCTCGACGAAGCGATGCACGGGCACGGCGGCTTCCGGCACAACGCCCAGGGCGCCCGCATCGTCGATTACCTCGAGGATCGCTACGGGCACAGCTACGGTCTCAACCTGACGCTGGCACTGCGCCGCAGTCTGCTCAAGGGACGCATTCCGGACGGCTTCCCGCTCAGTCCGGACCTCGTGCCGAAGAGCGCGGTCCCGGTCGAGGCCCACCTCGTCGATCTCTGCGACAAGATCGCCTACCTGAGCCACGACCTCGACGACGGTCTGCGCGCGGGACTGTTCACCGAGGCGGAGGCTGGCGAACTGCGCCTCTGGCAACAGGCACGCGTGTCGGCCGAGAGCGCGAACCGGCAGCGCGTGGTCAGCGAGGTCGCGTCGCTGCTCATCCACGACCTCGTCGAAGCCGCCGATGCCACGCTCGCCGCGACACCGGGTGGCGGTCCCCCACCGCGCGTGCAACACGGTCCGACGATGGTCGTGCTGGCGCAGGACGTACTCGAGTTCCTGCGCGAGCGCTTCTATCGATCGCCGCGTGTGCTCGCCGTCATGAACGACGGGGCTGCGCGCATCCGCCGGTTGTTCGCGAGTCTGTTAGCGCATCCCGAGCGCATGCCCGAAGGTGCACAGCGTCGCCTCGCGAACGATGGCCGCGAGCGCACGATCTGCGACTACATCGCGGGCATGACGGATCGCTTCCTGCACCGAGCAACGGAAGACTCGGCGACCGGGGGCTGAAGTGGTGCCGGCAGCCGCGCGAAGATGCGGCGAGATGTGCGCACGCCGACTCGTCGCGGCGCGGCGTGCGAAAGGCAGCGCGGATCCAGTTGCCCGGACCCGCGCGCAGATGGTTACCCCGCAAGGATTTGAACCTTGACAAACAGGACCAGAACCTGTTGTGCTACCGTTACACCACGGGGCATCACAAACCAGCCGGAGAAAAGAGCTTGCGGGATCCGGCCAGCTTCGGAGCCAGCCTTCGGAGCCAGCTTCGGATCCGCCTTCCGTACAGCGTTTTGGTTACCCCGGCTGGACTCGAACCAGCAACTAACAGGACCAAAACCTGCTGTGCTACCAATTACACCACGGGGTAGTTGGGCGCGGGAATGTAGCAGGTGCCCCGCTGAAGTCTACGACTTCCTCGGCGCGGTCCGGGCTCGCCGGACATGTCGACTACTTGAGTTCGTACTCCCACCAGAACGCCGGCGCCACGCGCGGATGATCGGGCTTCGCCAGCACGAAGGCGAATCCGATCGCGGCCGGTGCGGCGTCACCCGACCGTTCGTTGTACTGCGTCTCTCCCCACCGTTCGCCGATCGCGAGCAGTTCGAAGGTCGTGAACCGCTGGTCCTTGGCGTGCCAGCGCGCGCGGCCGCGCAGTTCGGTCGACACGCCGCGCAGCTGCGTGCTGGCGGCCGCCTCGGTGTCGATCGGCCACCGTCCCTTGGTCTCGGTGCGAGTCTTGCCCGCGAACTGGAGCAGGATGTCGTCACCGTCGCGCCCCACGACCTCGCTCTGGAGCCAGGCTTCGACGATCGCGTCCTTCGACAGGGATGGCGTCTGACCGCGCACGGAGTCGACGAGATGTAGACGCGCGAGGCGTTCGACAAGGCGAGCCGGAACGGTCGTGCGCGCGCCGATCTCGGGGGAGTCAGGCACCAAGGCCGCGGCCTCACTGCGCGTGAACCAGACGTGGTCCGTGTTCCAGGCGCGCGTGCGCCAGTCGCGTTCCACAACAGGACGGCCGAGATCGCGCAGGTACTCGACGAGCACGAGACCATCCGTCGGGTAGCGATCCTCGAAGCGCTTGGTCGCTTGCAGGGCGTGCACTTCCTCGTCGGTCAGGCGTCGTTCGGCCTCCGGCAGTTCGGCCCAACGCGCGAGTGCCGTGCGCAGCATCGCGGCCATGTTCGCAGCGCTGCGGGTGTTGATCGACGCGAGGAACTTGCCCTTCGGCGTGACCGCGTAGATGCCCTGCCGTGTGCTCGTCGGCTCGCTGCGGCCACCGTAGTGACCTTCTTCGCAGAAGGACTTGAAGGCGCGGCACTCGGCGTCGTCGCCGCGCTGCAGGCGGCCGACCTCGTCGGCGACCGAGACGAAGGACACGAGCAGTTCCTGCACCGTCTTGTCGGACCAGACAGACTGTCTGGTCACTACGCCGTTGTTTCAAGTCTGCCCGAGCGGGTGTCCGTTCATCGCCCACAGGAGAACGGGCTTCTGTGCCTGGCTCGCCTCGACGAGTGCCGCGCGCAGTTCCGTCCGCCACGGGATCGCTTGGAAGTCGCGTTCTTCGGCGGTCGGGATGATCGACGTGAGCTGGCGCGCGAACGCTTCGGCGTCGAGGGCCTGGGCGTGGACGACGCGCAGCACGCTGCAGAGGACGAGTACGAGGGGGAGGCGGATCATGGACTTCGAGGGTGGGCAGTATACCAGCCACCGGGAGCC
>JAYUCN010000433.1:0-1861 GCA_043740335.1 Planctomycetota bacterium | reverse complement strand
TCACGTCGTTGCCGACGCCGAAGCAGAACACGCGGCGGTGGTGCGGGTTCCCGGTCGCGACGAGCTGGCGCAGATCCTGTTCGCGCGTCAGGCCAACGGTCGGCAGGCCGTCGGTCAGGAACAACACGAGTGGCAGCGTGCCCGGCATCGTCGGCGCGCGCAGCGCCTCGAGCAGCGCGTCGTGCAGGTTCGTGCCACCGTGAGGCCGCACGTTCTGCAGGTAGCTGCGCGCCGCCGCGAGGGTGCTCGCGTCCTTCGCCACCGGCTGCGGGAACGCCATGCCGACATCGTTGCCGTAGTCGATGATCTGGATGCCCTCGCCGTCGCCGAGCCCTTCGAGCACCTGCAAGGCCGCCGCCTTCGCCTGCTCCAGTTTCCGTCCTGCCATGCTGCCCGAACGGTCCAACACGAGCGTGACCTCACGCTGGATGGTCGCACGTCGATCGGGCCGCGGCGCACTCGCGAGCAGCAGGAAGTAGCCGCCGCCGATCGTGGTGTCGGGATACGCGAACAGGGCCGCCGTCGGCCGCGCCGCGTCCGCCGCCGTCGTGTAGCACAGGCGGAATGCCCCCGGCTCGTTGCGGCTCTTGTCGGCCACGCGCAGCGCCATCTCGTTGGGGCTGCGCCTGTTCATCACGAGCTCGTGGCTCGGCGAGTAGCAGAGGCCGATCGGCGCCCGCGCCCGCAGCTCGACGGCGATCGACCACGGCACGTCCTGGCTCAGGGTCTCGCTGCGCGGCAGCACGTAGTCGACGCGCTCGCCGTCGACCTCGAGCACGTGGTCGTAGGTGAGTCGAAGCGTCTGCCGACCACCGGCCGCGATCGGGAACACGCTGCTGCGCAGGCAACGCCAGCCGACGAACTCGAGCAAGGCCGGGTCGCGCAGGCGGGCCGTGATCTCGTCGTAGAGACGACGCGCCTCGTCACGGGGCAGGATGCGGGCCGTCGGCTCGGTTGCCGCCCCTTCGAACACGAAGCTCGACACGGCCGCGTCGTCGGGCACCGGCAGCAGCAGCACTGCTTCCTGCAACGTCGGCGACGGGTTGTGCAGTTCGATCTGGAGGGTCGTCGTCGCGGCGCGGTCGACGATGTGGACCTTCGCCTCGGCACCGGTGATTCGCACCGCCTGCATGCCGGCCGGCACCATCACGGCGCGACTCGGAACCACCCACTGGTGCGGCGATTGGGCCTTGGTCGCCATCGAAACACAGAGCAGGATCGGGATGCAGCAGGCAGTTCTCATGTCACCTCACTTGTCGGCTCATCAGACGCGCAAGTGCGTGCATCCTCCGTAAGCAGTGCGTAAGTCACGGTCCCACGCCAACCCGGGCCACCACGGCCCGTGCATCCGTGACGCCACCGGCACTCCCGCCTTGACGACTCCCCGCCGGCGCCTACTTTCGTTCACAAAGCAACCGCCCATGGAACTCCGCGACGCCATCGACCAGATCTCGACGATCCGCACCCAGCTCGCCGCAACCGAACGGCTGCGCAGCCTGCGTGCCATTCCCGTCGCCCTCTCCGGGCTGCTGGCGGTGCTCGCCGCGATCGTGCAGGCCCGTTGGATCGCCGACCCGATGCTCGTCCCGCACCAGTATCTCGCGCTCTGGGTCGGCTCGGCCGTACTCAGCGGCATCGCCGCAACCATTGTCGTGATGCGGCGCGCACAACGGTGCCCGTCGGCTCTCAGTGTCGAGAACGCGCGCCTCGCGGCGATGCAGTTCACCCCGTGCATCGTGGTCGGCGCCATCGTGACCTGGTTTCTGGCAACGCGCCTGCCCGAGCAACTGTGGCTCCTGCCGGGGCTGTGGCAACTGCTCTTCGGCCTCGGCAACCTCGCCGCCCATCGTCTGCTGCCGGC
>JAYUCN010000432.1:0-4623 GCA_043740335.1 Planctomycetota bacterium | reverse complement strand
GACGGCCGCCGCACGACCGAGCTGCCCGCGTTCGAACTCGAGACCGCGGTGCCCGAGTTCCTCGAGTTGCCGGGCTTCACGGAGGACGTGCGGGAAGTCCGCACGTTCGAACAGCTGCCGCAAGACGCGCAGGCCTACGTGCGGGCGATCGAACAGCAGACCGGAATGTCGATCCGCACGATCTCGGTCGGACCCGAACGGCAGCAGGTCATCCTGCGGTGAGCACCAGGAAGGAGAACGACGACATGGTCGTGCCACGCAGCGTCGCGGTGATCATGGACGGCAACGGTCGCTGGGCGAAGCAGGCCGGGCTGGAGCGCATTCGTGGGCACGAGCGCGGCATCGACGCTGTGCGCACGACCGTCACCGAGTGCGCGCGGCTCGGCGTCGAAGCGCTCGTGCTCTACGCGTTCTCCGAGGAGAACTGGCAGCGGCCGCAGCGCGAGATCGACCTGTTGTTCAAATTGCTGAAGCGGTTCCTGGTCGAGGAGCGGCCGACGCTCATGCAGAATAGCGTGCGGCTCCTGCACTCGGGCCGCACCGCGCGCCTCACCAAAGACGTGAAGCAGTTGCTCGACGAGACGATTGCGTTCACCGCGGCGAACACGGGCATGCGGCTCAGCCTGGCGATCAGTTACGGCGGCCGTCAGGAACTGGTCGACGCCGTGCAGGCGATCGCGACGAGTGTGCGGGCGGGCAAGCTCCGACCCGACGACATCGACGAGGCGACGATCCGGCAACATCTCTACCAGCCGGACCTGCCGGATCCCGATCTGCTCATCCGCACGGCCGGCGAGCAGCGCATCAGCAACTTCCTGCTGTGGCAGGTGAGTTACACGGAGATCTACGTCAGCGACGTCTGCTGGCCGGAGTTCGGCGCGCAGCACCTGCAGGCCGCGTTCCGCGACTACGGTCGCCGGGTGCGCAAGTTCGGCAAGGTGTTGTGAATGGCCACGAGCGAGCTCCGCATCCGCGCCGTGCTTGCCCCGGCGATGCTGGCGTTCACAGGCCTCATCTACTGGCTCGACCTGAAGTCGGCGCTCGGTCTGCGGCAAGGCGTGTTGTCGGCCGCCGTCCTTGGCCTGATCGGCACAGCCGGCGTGTTCGAGTTCATCGCGCTGTTGCGCGGCGCCGGGTTCGCCGTCTCGCGCCGTTCGTTGCCGCTCGCGACGGTTTTGCTGCTCGGCAGCTCGTTCTGGTTCGTGTGGAAGAACGTCGACAACGAGCTGTATCCGTTGGTTGCGGGGACCTTGCTGCTGCTGTTCCCGATCGCCGTGCGTTCGCTTGGCAAAGACGACATGCGACTCGGCCTCGAGAAGCAGGGCGCGACGTTGCTCGGCTTCATCTACATTGCGTGGCCGGTCTACCTGGCGATGGGCACCTGCCTGCGCCACCTGCCGTCGGTGCTCTATGTCGTGCTGGTCTGCAAGGGCGGCGACATCGGGGGCTACTGCGTCGGGCGCCTGTTCGGCCGGCACAAGCTGATCCCTCACGTCAGTCCGGGCAAGACGGTCGAAGGCGCGCTCGGCAGCCTCACGCTGTCGATGCTGCTCGCCGCGTGGTTGCGCGGACCGCTGCTGGCACCCGAAGTGTCGTTGCCGCTGCCAGGTGCGATCGGGGTTGGTGCCGTCCTGAACTTCACGACCCAGACCGGGGACCTCATCGAGTCCCTCCTGAAGCGCCGTTGCGGTGCCAAGGATTCCTCGCGTCTCCTTCCCGCACACGGCGGGGTGCTCGACCTCGTCGACAGCCTGCTGTTCTCGTTCTGCGCGTGGTTCCTCGTGCTCGTCTGGCTGACCTGAGCGTAGACTCGCCGCTCGATGAGTGACGCGGACATCCACATCCCCGTGCAGTCGGTCGACGAGGCCCGGACGCTGCTCGGTCCCCTCGACAGCAACGCGCGGTTGATCCGGGAACTGCACGGGGTCAGCGTGCTGGCGCGCGACGGCAGCTTGCGGTTGCTGGGCGACAGCAACCATGTGCTCATGGTGCAACAAGTGCTCGAAGAGAGCCTCGCCGCGATCCGCGCGGGGCGCAAGCTCAGCACGATCGACGTCGCGGCGCAGTTGCGTGCCACACTCGGTGCCGACCCGTTGGCCGATGGTGCGGCGGGGGCGGAGCGCGGGCCGCAACGGGGCGGCAACGGGACGGTGCGCGCACGCACGCCGGGGCAACAACGCTACCTCGAGTGCATGGAGGCGCATGACGTGGTGTTCGCCGTCGGTCCGGCGGGGACCGGCAAGACCTACCTGGCCGTGGCGAAGGCCATCGAGGCAATGAAGAGGGGTGCCGTGCGCCGCATCGTGCTGGTGCGGCCGGCGGTCGAGGCCGGCGAGAAGCTCGGCTTCCTGCCCGGGGACTTCCAGGCCAAGATCGATCCCTACCTGCGGCCCATGTATGACGCCCTCCAGGACCTGCTCGATGCGCGCACGCGCACGCGCTGGCTCGAGAGCGATGTCGTCGAAGTCTGCCCGCTCGCCTACATGCGCGGCCGCACGCTGAACCGCGCGTTCGTCATCCTCGACGAAGCACAGAACACGACCGTGCCGCAGATGCTCATGTTCCTCACGCGCCTGGGCGAGGGGTCGTTCATGGTCGTCACTGGCGATCCGTCGCAGGTGGACCTGCCGGGCAACATCACCTCGGGTCTCGCGGACGCGGTGCGCAAACTCGCCACTGTCGACGGGATCGGGCTTACGCGGCTCGACGCCACCGACGTCGTGCGGCACGCGGTCGTCAGCCGCATCGTCACGGCCTACGAAGCCGCGAGCTTGAGCAAGCCGCGCGCATGAAGCATCCGGTGCGCTCGGCAATGCGCGCGCGGGCCAGCAAGGTTCGCCGCAGGCTGCACCTCGAAGTGCTCGACCGCGGCCGTCCGCGCACCGACCGTGCGTTCCTGCGGTCCGTCGTGCGAACGACGCTGCAGTTCGTCGAGCGGCCGTCGATGCACGTCTCGCTGTTGCTCACCGACGACGCGGAGATCGCGCGCCTGCACGCGCGCCACCTCGGCGACGAGTCGCCGACGGACGTCATCTCGTTCCTGCTCGATGGCGACGCGGAGATCGTCGTCAGCGTCGAAACGGCGCGCCGGACCGCGAAGGCGCACGGGCACACGGCGCGTGCCGAGCTCGCGCTCTACGTCGTGCACGGCATCTTGCATGCGACGGGCTTCGACGACACGCGCGCGCGCGAGCGCGTGTGCATGCGCGCGGCGGAGTGCGAAGTGATGCGACGACTGCGACTCTCCGTGCGCGCCGTCGATGCGTGACGCAGCGGGTGCGAAGCGTTCACCGCCCGCAGCATGCGCAGAAGTACGTGCATGACGTTGCACTGCATGCCTCGTTCGTGTTAGTCTTCGCGTGTTCGTTCGCTCCTTCGCATCGTCGTGCTGATCGCTGCTCGCACCGACACTCTGGTGTGGAGCGGATGCGTCGGCGGGCAGTCGGTCAGTGACTGCTTCGCCGCTGCTACCTCCGCAGTTGGCGCGACCAGGGCGGACCAGGGCGATCGGCGCGAGTGACGCGCAAGTGCAAACGACGTTGGTCATGCAGATGGGTTTTCTGTAGCACATGGTGAGCAACCCCGTCGATCGTGGGCAGACCCGCTTGCGCGGTGAGCCTGCGTCTGCGTCGGGCAAGCCGCACGACGGTGCCCGGCGGCTGCCAGCTGCCGGTGTTTCGACCGAAGAACTGTTGCGTCGCTACCGCGTACGCGGGTCCAGAGCCTTGCGCGACCGGGTCGTCGAGCGGTTGCGCGGGGTCGTCGAGTCGATGGCGCATGGGTTCGCGACGCGCCTGCCGCCGAGCGTCGACGCGCAGGACATCGTGCACGCCGGCATGTGGGGCCTCATGCAGGCCATCGCCGTCTACGAACCCGCGCGCTGTGACCAGTTCCAGGCGTTCATGCGCATCCGCGTGCGGGGCGCCATGCTCGACGAGCTCCGTCACATGGACTTCCTGCCGCGCTTGTTCCGGCGGCAACTGCGCGAGTGCAACGCGGCGCGGGCCCGCCTCTGCATGGATCTGGAACGCCAACCGACCGACAGTGAACTGGCATCCGCGTTGGGCATCACGGAGGTGGCGCTGTTGCGCCGTTGCGAGCCGGCGGTCTGGCGCGGCGTGCGCGGTGCCGATGGCACCGACGACGACCGCGTCGAGCAGCTCGCCGACGACGCGATCGAGTCGCCGATCGAAGCGATCACGCGGCAGGAACTGCTCGAGCTGATCCGCACGAGCCTGGAGCCGATGGAGTGGAAGGTGCTGAAGCTGCACTACCTCGAAGGCCTGACCGGCAAGCAGATCGCGCGTCGGCTGCGGCTGTCGGCGTCGCGCATCTGCCAGATCCATGGGCGCGTGCTCGATCGCCTGAAGACGCAGCTGACTGCTGCCATGGTGTGAGGGGCGTTCCAGGGCGCCGAGACTTGCGCTGCGGCTCCCAACAGTCGCAGACGGCGACGAGTGTCGAGGTCACTGCGAGTCACCCGGCGGTCGGGGGGGTCGGTTCGGCGAAGGCGTAGAGGGCAAGGACCGGCGGCTACTTCGCCGCGGTCGCATCGCCCTTTCGTGCGCGGGGGCTTGCGGGCCTCGCGGCGTAGGCTAGGTTGTCGTGTTGATCCTGCAGTTC
>JAYUCN010000431.1:0-4629 GCA_043740335.1 Planctomycetota bacterium | reverse complement strand
CTGCACGATGAAGTCGCTGTTGATCGTGGTCACCGCCGCGACGAGCTGGCCGTTCCAATCGATCAGTTCGGTGACTTCGCCCGGCGGCGTGCCGAGCGCCGCCCATTGGCTGCCGTCGAACGTGGCGATGGACGTTGGACCAAGAGTGCCGGCCGCGAAGCTGCCGCCCACCACGAGCAGCAGCGGTGCGGGGCCAGCACCGTCGGGGTCCCAGGTCACCGTGGCGTTCACCTTGCCGCGCACGTAGGGCAGTGGGTCGCCAGCCTGCCACTGGGGCGCGCATTGCGCCGAGAGGAGCTGGGACAGGGCCAGGGCGACGGTCAGGCAGTGAGTGCGGAGCGCAACAGTCATGTTCGGGGTGATCGGTGACGGGGCCCGGTGCCACCGCCTTGGTGGCACCTCGATCGTTCCAATGCATGTGGCCCCGATGCGTGACGCGAGAACTCGCGATCCGTTGACGTCGATCGACCGGCGGGCTCGACCCGAAGTCGGGGGCCGTTCTGCGCGACACTCTGGAACCGCAGCTGGCCGCTCCGAATCCCCGCCGCCGATGGCAGCGCTTCACGCTCCTCCGCCCGGATGAGCTGGTCAGATCTTGTCCTTGACGGCTTCGATAAACTGGCGCAAGCGCTCGGAGGGGGCGGGCTCGACACCCACCATGCGGTCCTTGATCGCCTTGATCAGCAGCGTGGCGTCGCGCGTCTTGCGCAGGTTGACCTGGTCGCCCGGGTGCAAGGTGACGTGGGCCATCTCGGTACCGTGCAGCTTGTGTTGCAGGACCTCGTCGTTGCCCACGCCGGTCGTACTCTTGTAGACCACGAAGTTCAGCTTGCTGTTGGCGTCGATCTCGTACTGCTCGTGGACGATCGGTTTTCTATCGTTCATGGTCGAGAGGCCTGCTCCTCGTCATTTCGAAGACCGCGATGGCCGCCGCGGTCGCGACGTTCATCGAGGAGTTGACGCCTAGCATGGGGATGTGGACGCACAGATCCGACAGGTCGAGCAGCTCCGGGCGCACGCCGCCGCGCTCCGCCCCGACGATCAGGCACATGCGAGCAAAGCGGCTGAAATCGACGTGGCGCACGTCGCGACTGTTCGACGTGATCTCGAGGCTGACGATGGTGTAGCCCTGCGCCTTGAGGGATCGCACCGCCTGGATGCCATCCTCGTGGTGCTCGTAGGGCACGTACTTCTCCGTCGAGCGTGAGGTCTTGCTGATCTTGCTGTTCGGCGGCAGCGGCACCTGGCCCGTCAGGTGCAGCTTCTCGATGCCGAGCGCGTCGCAGAGGCGGAACAGGCTCCCCAGATTCATCGGCCCATCCAGATTGTCGGCCAACAGACAGATGGGGAACTTCTTCTGTCCAGCGACATGGCTTTTGTGATCGAGCTGAACGTTCTCTCGCATGCGATCCTCGGCGTGCTCCTCGTCCTTGGCTTCAAGTCCGGGCGAGTCCGGACTGGAATCCTAACCACGGCGCGCACCAATCAGGGAGCCGTCGCCTCACGAGCCGTCAGGACGCGCACAGAGGCGCGTGTGCTGCGCGTCCGCCTGCTTGCCCGCCCACGTGTCGGCGTACTTCCTGCGGAACTTGTCGAGGTCGACGAGCACCTTGCGCAGCGCCGGGAACTTGCTCGTGTCGACGCCCATCATCAGCTTCTGCAACGCCCTGCTGGCGGCGGCCTCCTGCTGGATCTTGGCGTCGGCGGCGAAGCGATCGATCTCCTTGCGCGCCGCCGCGGCCGGCGGCAGGCCCGGCCAGGACTTCTCGATGCGTTCGAGCTCACTGGTCGCCGCGGCGTAGTCGGGACCGGCAACGAGCTGGCCTGTGCGCGCCAGCTGGGCCTCCTGCTTCTGGTCCACCGCCGCCTTCTGGGCCGCCAGGACCTCGCGCGCCGCCGCGTCGAGGTTCGGCAGCGCCAGCATCTTGTCCATCTGCTCGCGCAACTTGACGAACTCCGCCTTCTGCCAGTGTCCGCGCAACAGGTCATAGCGTTTGTCCGCCGGCAGCTTCGGCGGCAACGGCAGGGCCTGCAGCAACTCCTCGATCGTGGTCTCGTCGGGCACCCACCAGTCCGCCAGGGAGTGCACGATCCCGTTGGCGTCGATGCAGTAGGCGCTCGGCAGGAACTTGACGCCGTACTTCTGGCGGAAGTCGTTCGACTTGATCCACGGGTAGCTGGCGCCGAGCCCGCGGATGAACTCGTCCTGGATCTTCGCTTCTGGCTCGTCGCACACGCCGATGACCAGCAGGCCGCGCGGGCCGTACTTCTTGTGCAGTTCGACGAGGTGCGGAACGCTCTGTTTGCACACTTCGTGCTCGGGATGGGCGTACTCGAGGATCACGACCTTGCCGGCGAACTCGGCGAAGCTCTTCGGTCCGTCGTTCCAGACCTTGCCGAAGGAGAACGCTGGCGCCGTGTCACCCTTCTTCACCTGCGCTGGAGAGACGCCACCCAGCAGAGCCACGACGAGCCCCAACGTGCGTGCGAATGAACTCATCCCGCCATGATACCGCGGCCGCGCGAGCCCTGGGTGGGAACGATCCACCGCGACGGAACGTGCGCGCCGCCGGCGGGAAGCAGAGATCTTCGGGCTCGCCGGCGCAGCCGAGGAACGCCGACCCGGCGACCACCATCGGGCTCGCGACGTACGCCGCCACACGCATCTTGGCCTGCACGCCTGCCACCGTGGCCACGATAAAGCCCCGGGCATGAAGCGAGGGCGGTGAGATTGGTCCGCGGCGTCCGCGGCAACCGCACCGCGATGCCCGAACCGCCGCTCAGGTTTCCCCCCCTCGACACGAGCTGGTGGTTGCAGTACGCATGTGGGGTATGCATCTCCTGCGCCACGCGGCCATCGCGATCCTGTTGCTGGCATCCGCCCTGCACGCCCAGGGCAAGAACCTGCTCTTCTACGGCAACAGCTTTTCGTACTTCAACGGCGGCGTCGCCCAGCTCGTGCGGGCCATCGCCATCGAGGCGGGGTTTCCCGCCCCCACGTACCAGGAGCGGCTCTTCGCGGGCCAGGACCTGCACTTCCACGCGACCGACCCTGGCCAGGTCGCGGCCATCAGCAACTTCCTGCCGCCGGGCCAGACCTGGGACACCGTCATCATGCAGGGCATCTCGACCGAGGCGACGCAGGCCCTCGGCCACCCCGTGCAGTTCGTCGCCGATGCCATCCTGATCCTCGGCAACGTGCGCAACCACAGCCCGGCGGCAAAGGGCGTGATGTACCAGACCTGGGCCCGGGCCCAGGGCCACAGCTACTATCCCAGCATCTTCCCGAGCCCGCTGGCGATGCACAACGAAGTCCGCACCAACTACCGCAATGCGATCCCGGCGCTCGAAGCGGTGTACGGCACGGGCGCAGCGGTCAACTCGGCCGCCGGCGATTGCGCGGCGCTGTTCGAGTTCGACCCGGCGATCTACTACATCGACCTGCACCATCCCAGAAAGGAACTGACGGTGATGGCGAGCATGTGCCTGTTCACGTCCATCTACTCGCGGCTGGTCTGCGACATCACGCCGAACCTCAGCCAGCCGAGCCCCCTGGGAGCGCTCCTGAACAACTACGGCCTCAACGGCGCCGATTGGTCGCGATTGGCCGGCATCGCGGACTGCTGCGCCGCGCCGGCGCTGCGCATGTATCCAGGCTCCGGCGACGAGTTCCTGCTCGAGACGGGCACGCAGCCGGGACTGCTCACGGCCTGCCCGCACAAGACGATGACGATCGGCAGCCTCGTCCAGGTGCGGATCAGTTCGCGGAACGGCGTCTACAACACCGCGCCGGCCTTCCTGCTGGCCGACCTGTTCCCGACGGGTCAGCCGCCGGTGCCTCTCGTGTTCTTTCCCGAGATCGCGGTCGACCTCGGCACGATGGCGGTCCTGCTCGCGGCACCCGATCTGGGCAATCCCCTCACGCTATCCGTGCAGATGTCGTTCACGGTGCCCGGCGCGTCGATCATGGTGCAAGGGCTGGCGTGGGCTCCCAGTGCTGAGACCGGCAACCCTTTGTTCACGACCACCGACGGGCACGAGTTCGTGTTCCAGTGAGCCCACCCCGCCGCCAGCATGGCTTCGGATCCGCAGTGCTAGTAGGAACCGACGACCATGGCGAGGCCGTTCGTGCTGGTGATCGCCGTGATCTGTCCAACGCCGCCGAGCTCCAGGGACGCCACCTGGTGGTAGAAGGTCTGTCCGATCGCCGACGGCGACAGCGCCAGGGTCACCTCGGTGTCGAGCACGCCCGCGTTCGGCAGCGCGAGCCCGAGGATGTCCGGCGACACGAGCAGGTCACAGCCGGGCACGCCTTGCGGCAGCAGCGCGGCGATCGGCACCGCAATCGACGAGAAGCCGTAGAGAGTGACGGCGACGCCTGGTGCCGGCATGCCGGTGGCGCGCGCGCGGAACGTAGCACCGTTCCACGGCAGCGTGCGCGAGACCAACATGTTGGTGCCGCCCGAACCCACGCAACCGGTGCCGTACGCGATCGCGGTCGCCGGGCACGTGCTGCTCAAGCGCGCCACGTTGGCCGAGAGCAGGTTCCCGGCCTTGTGGAAGTAGCCACCGACGACGACGTCGCCACTCGGCGTCACAGTAGCCCCGAACACCACGTCGGACGTCGTG
>JAYUCN010000430.1:0-11196 GCA_043740335.1 Planctomycetota bacterium | reverse complement strand
TCGACGACGACTACCGGAACGCGCTCGACAACGACGCCAGGAACATCGAGTCCGACAACTTCTGGTTCCTCGTCGGCGCCGCCTGGTCCTTCTGAGGCCCGAGCCGGTCTACCTCACTCGGCTGGCACTCACCTGGCTGGCTGGACTGCGCCATCACCCGGCAGACACTTGTCGCACGCAACGCCATCGGGGGCACACCCTGGGCACTTGATCATCCAGCGGCCGTTCTCGGTGTGCACCACCATCGTGGCCTTGCAGGCAGCACACTGGTGCTCGACATGGACACGCTGGGACGGTGCATAGAGCCAACGAGCGCTCGTGTAGCCGCCCTTGTCCCACACGCGCACGGCCTCGTCGTAGCACTCGCGGCACACGGTCACCTTGGCCTCGCTGCCCGTACTCATCGGGTGGCCGGCGGCGCAGCCACCCAGAACCGACGTCGCGATCGCCAGCAGGGCAACATCGATCATCATGGTCACGTGCTTCATGGTTCTCCTCGTTCGCCAGTTGGTGCGCTTCGGGAATGCCGCGCGTTGGTGTACATGGGCGAGGTGGGAATCATGCGCTCTTCCCATGGGCGCGTCACGTGTCAGGATCCGGCAGGATCGCCGCCTCGTCAGTGCCCGCCGAAGCGCGCGCGGAACGTCGCCTCGTGTTGACGGATGTCCGGTTCGGTCAGCGGCACCGCGCGCGGTTCGACCGTGACCTTGCCGTGGAAGACGGTCACGTTCGGCCGGAAGCCCTCGACGTAGCCGGGCGGCGGCATGCGATCGTGCGCGATGTAGCGATCGCCGTGCGGGTGGTTGGCTTCTACGTACTCGTCGCGCGTCACCGACCCATCGCCGTTCAGATCGAAACCGGCAATGGTCTCGACGGCCGCCTGCTGCAACGATTCTGGTGTCCTGGCCAGGTCGGGCTTGAGCGCCGCGAGGAAGGGACGGAACTCGTCGACCGTGACGCGATGGTCGTGATCGTGGTCGAAGGCCTCGAACTCGCCGACCAACGTGTGGATGCGACTCGCGAGGCGCTGCTCGGCGTTCGGCACGGGCGTCCTGGCGATCACCCAGTCGTTGAGGCCATGGATGTCGATGATCGCGACGTTCGGCAACACCCAGCCGGTGATGCCCACCGTCGGCGTGGCGTGGACCGGGAAGCCGTCGAACGCGATGCGCTCCCCCTCTTCGCGCGATGGGGCCTCCTTGGCGAGGATCGCGAAGTTCTCCTTCATGTGGAAGTTGCGCATGCAGACGGCGCGTTCGTTGAGCCACCGCTGCCATGCGTCGTACGGCTGCACGAGCGGCCGCAGCATCGCGGGCAGGTGCGGAGCGACGGCGCCGTCGTCGAACGCGCACTTGATCCACGCCACGGGTTGCGCCAGCACGAGGAAGAGGCCGAGCGAACCCACGGCGAGGACCGGCCGCGACGACAGGTCGCGCGCCATCGCGACGAGCGCCAACGGCAGCAGCGGGATCAGGTGGCTGTAGACGCGCCACTCGAAGAGATCGCCGCCCATGAAGAAGGTGTAGTAGGCGAAGTGGAAGAGCAAGACACCGACCACTGTGGCAGCACCGAGGTGTTCGCGATGAAACATGGCCCGCGGTCCCCCGGTGCGCACCTTCTGCACGAGCCAGAAGAGGGCAGTGGCGAGCCACACGTAGACACCGAACTCGACGACGAACGAGGCGAAGAAGCGTGCACCGCTCTCGGGCCAGGCCTCGACGGTCTTCGCGTAGTAGGGGCACGGCATCCACTCGCCGAAGCGGACGCGCCGCCAGACGAGATGCGCGACGATGGGCAGCGCCGCGGTCGTCATCGCGCCGAGGGCGCTGCCGAACCTGCGCGTCGGACCAAGGCTCCAAAGAGCGATCACTGCGCACGTCGCCGCGACGACGAGATGGCCCTCGGGGCGGCACAAGCCGCTCACTGCCGCGATCGTTGCGAGCAGGAACCAACGGTGCTTCGAGTCCACCGTGCGCGGCGACGCGGCGAGCAACGCCCAGGCGAGCAGGCAGCAGTTGAACATCGCGATGCCGAGCCCCGAACTCAGCGAGGCGAGGAACACGCGGTTGCTGCTCACGAACAGCAGCACGAGCCAGACCAGCAGGGACCGCCACCGTTCCAGCGGCTGTGGCAATCGCAGGCGCGCGACGGCTCGCGCGAGCAGCAACAGCGTCAGGAAGCCGAACAGCAGGCTGATCGTGTTGGCCGCGTCGGGCGGCACGACGCCGAACACCTTCCAGACGCCGAGCAGCACGAGCGACCAGAGGAAGTACGTGTTGCCGTCGACGGGCACGAACGGTTCGGGGTTCCAGACGAGGCCGCGCCCGGCCATCGCGTTGCTCGCGTAGCGGAACGTGATGTAGGCGTCGTCCGCCATGTGCCAGAGGAGCTGCCATCCGAAGTACGTGCCGACGCCGCACACGAGCAGCGCGAACCACGTGGACCAGCCCAGAGGCAGTCGTCGGTGGGCTGACAGCGGCGATTCCATTCCGAGCGAACGTGACGACGTCATGCGTCAGCGCGGCGAACCGGACTGCGGTGGCCGCGCGGCACGGAACATCAGGAAGCCGATCAGCAGCAGCACGCCGAAGCCGAACAGGTTCGACACGCCGTCGTCGTGGTTGGCGCCGAATGGCAGGTTGGCGAGCCAGGCGAATCCCGGCACGAGGCCGGTGTTGTCGTCGAAGTCGTCGTGGAAACCCTGCATCGCCGCGAACACGCCGAGGATGGCCGCGCCCGCGATCAACCCCGACGAGAACAGAGTGCCCTCCGGTTCCTCGTCGGCATCGAGCACGCGCTGGTAGCGGCGATCGGCGATCTTGCGCACCAGCCCGCCGACGAACACCGGCATCGTGTACTGCACCTTCAGGTAGAGACCGACCGCGAACGTCAGCGAGCTGATGCCGAGCAGCTCCATGAACATCGCGATCGCCGCGCCGATCAGGATGAGGTCCCACGGCAGCCGCTGACCCAGGATGCCGTCGATGACGGTCGCCATCAGGCCGGCTTGCGGCGCGGACAGGCGCTTGCCGCCGATGCCGTCATGGCGATGCCAGGTCACCTGGTGGCTCGTCGGATCGACGAGGTAGTTGCCCGGCTCGAGGGCCTGGCCCTTCGGGAAGTCGCTGAGGCCGAGCCGTACGAGGATCAGTTCCCCGGCCGGCGCGGTCTCACCCTTGGCGGGCAATGGTGCCACGAGCTGTCGGCCTGCCAACTGCTGGTCGCTGGCGGCGAACGGTTGCGCGAGCTTCTCGTCTCGCGTTGTCGAGAGATTCAGGAAGTGCGCGGTGAAGCCGACCGCGAGCACCGACGTCAGAACTCCGATCACCAGCGTGCCCTGCTGTCGCACTGGCGTGGCGCCGACCAGGAAGCCCGTCTTGAGATCCTGCGAACAGGTGCCCGCCTGGCTGACCGCGATGCAGACGACGGCGCCGATCATGAGCGCGAGCTTGGCGTGCAGCGAATCGCCCCAACCGATCGCGAGGAAGATGCCGCAGGTGCCCATCAGCACGGCGATGGTCATGCCCGACAGCGGATTGCTCGTCGAACCTACTTCGCCCGTGACGCGCGAACTCACGACTGCGAACAGGAACCCGAACACGAGGATCAAGACCGCACCGAGCAACGGCATCTGGAACATCGGCGTGAGCCAGATCATCGCGACGAGGCCGAGCGCGCCGAACAGCAGGATCGGCAGCGGCGTGTCGCGGTCGGTGCGTTCGGTCGTTCCCTCCGCCTTGCCGCCGAGCAGTCCCTTCGCCGAGTGCCACAGCGCCGAACGGATCGCCGGCAGCGCACGCAGCAGCGCGAAGATGCCGCCCATCGCGACAGCACCTGCGCCGATCGGTTTCACGTAGGCAGCGTAGATGTCGAGTGCCGACATCTCGGCGATGGGCTTCGTGCCGAAGCCGAACAGGTTCGGGTTCGAAGCCCCGAACGTGTAGATCAGCGGGATCAGGATCACCGACGCAAGCAGCGAGCCACCGACCATGATCAGCGAAGTGCGGTAGCCGATGATGTAGCCGACGCCGAGCAGCGCGGGGTCGAAGTCGCAGGCGAGGTAGGTCTTGTCGAAGTAGGCGAGCCCCTTGCCGAAGAACGAGCTGAGCTTCACACCGATCGTGCCGACGACGCCGCCGAGGATGCCCTTCAAGGATGCAAAGCCAGCACCGACACCCATGCCGACGAACACTTTCTTCGCCGAGGTGCCGCCGAGTTCACCGACGCGCAGGATCTCGGCGCAGGCCTTGCCCTCGGGATACCGAAGCTTGCCGTGTTCCTTGACGATCAGGTAGCGCCGCAGCGGCACCATCATGAGGATGCCGAGGATGCCACCGGTCAACGCGATGATCGTCGTCGTGCCGATCTCCATCGGATAGCCGAGGAAGATCAAGGCCGGCACCGTGAACACCACCGCCGCCGCGACCGACTCGCCGGCCGAGCCCGTGGTCTGCGTGATGTTGTGTTCGAGGATCGCGCGTTTGCCGCGGCGCGGGCGCAGCACGGCGATCGCGACCACCGCGATCGGCACCGACGCCGACACCGTGAGTCCGACCTTGAGCGCGAGGTAGGTGGACGCAACGCCGAAGACGAGGCCGAGGATCGCACCGAGCAGGACCGCGCGCAGGGTGAACTCGGGCTCTACGTCGCTGGCGGCGACGAGCGGCTGGAAGCCTTGGGGCTGTTCGCTCATGGACGTCAGGGTCCGCGCTCGGCGCCGAAGAATCCAGAGGCAAGCGCGCGCGTCGCGACAGCGTCTGCGGCCGGAGCACATCGGCACGCCGGACGTGACGATGGGTTAGCTCGCGGGCACCGCGAGCCTCGCGTCGTCCGCCGCGACGGCGGCGAGCATCGCGGTGGCGGCGGCGCGCGGCGCATAGGACGCACGGTAGACGGACCGCACGGCCTCGGCGTCCAGACCCTGCAGCTCGCTCGGATCACCGACGACCACCGACGCGAGCCCCGCCGCCAGGCACACGCGGCCCGGCTCAGGCCGCAGGACCGGCGTGCCGAGCGCCAGACATTCGTGCACGCGGAAGCAGACCTCGCCGGCGCCCGGCAGATCGAGACCGAACCGCGCGGACTGCAGGATCCCCAACACCTCGACGAAGGGAACCTGGGTCACGACGTGGCCGCGCAAGCACGGCCACTGCTGCCCCACCCGTTCGAGCGCCGCCTGCCGGCGACCCTCGTAGCGCCGATGTTCGATGGTGCCGCAGAACACCCAGTCCCACTTGCGGCGACGTCGACTCGTCGGGAACCACCACTCGCATTCGGGTCGCATGAGTTCGACCCACAACATCACGTTGTTGTAGAGGAACGGGAATGGCTGCCAACGATCGTGTCCGCGGCCTGCGCACTCGCGCGCGAGCAGCGTCGCATGCGGCAACGCCTCGAAGCCGACTTCGCGGAACGCACTGGCATCCGACATGTCGACGACAACGACGCGCGGCACGCGCGCGGTCAGCTCCGACCAGAACCGGAGCCGTTCCGGGTAGACGGTCGGATTGCGCGTGTCCGCGAACGGCCGAGTGGGATCGAACGGAGCGAGCGCGCCGATGCCGTGCACTAGCGCGTGCAGCAGGTCGGCGAACACATCGACGATCACCAGCAGGTCGCAGTCGGCCGCGTCGGCGGCGTTGACCGCAGCGGTACCACACCAATGCTGCGCCAGTTCGCGACAGAGGCGGTTCGTCTCGCCGATTGCTTCGTTCCATGCGCTGGGCCCACGATGGACGACGGTGTGCCCGAGTTGCACGAGCCCGATCGCGAGGCCGAGGCCGCAGCCGCTCGGATCGAACAGGTGGATGCGCACGCCGCCTCATCGGCGCCGAACCACCACGGCATGGAGTCGGATGCAGCTCACGGTCGTTCGAGCGTCGCGATTGTGGCCCGGACGCGCTCCCAGAGTGCGCTGAAGTCCACGCGTTCGTCCGGCTCATCCGGCAACGGCACGAGCCCCGCACCTTGACCCGGATCCAGGCAGCGAGGGACACTGAAGGCCGTTGCCCGCAGCCGTCTCTTCGTCCCCTTACTCCCATGCAACTGCCATGCGTCTCATCGCCGCCATCGTCGGTGCTCTGATCTTCGCCAGTGCGACCGTACCGGCCCAGGACCAGCCCCGTTCCCTCCTCTACTCGCTCGAGAACCCGACGCCGGGACAGCGGCTGCTGCTGCAGCAGCATTTCGACGTGCTCGGCAACTGCTGTGGCGGCGCCGCGCAAGCCGCTGGCCCGCTCGAAGTGGTCGTGCAGCAGAGTGAAGTCACAGCACTGTTGGCGATCGTGCCGTCGGCCAAGTTCGTAGACTACGGGCGGCCGTTCCACGACATCGAGTTGGAGCGCGCTGCGGCCGCCGGCGGGGACGTGCCGGACCCCGGCTACTACACGGTCGCCGAGATCGAGGCAGCGATCGACGCGCAGGTGGCGCTGTATCCGACGCGCGCGCGCAAGGTGAACCTCAGTGCGCTGCCGGGCGGCGTTACGACGTCCGAGGGCCGGCCCATCTACGCGCTGAAGGTCAGCGACAACGTCGCGACCGACGAGGATGAGCCGGCGATCGTGATCGCCGCGCAGCACCACGCCCGCGAGCTCAATTCCCCGGTGATGGTGATCGGCGCGATGCAGCGTGTGCTCGCCGCGTACGGCAGCAACGCGACGTTGACGGCGGTCGTCAACGGCTACGAACTGTACTTCGTGCCGATGGTCAACCCGGACGGCACGAACCACGTCTGGAACGTCGACAACAACTGGCGCAAGAACCGGCGCAACAACGGCGGCGGCATCTTCGGCGTCGACAACAACCGCAACTACCAGTTCCTGTGGGGCCTCTGCGGTTCCTCGACGGTGACGAGCGACGAAACCTACCGTGGCCCATCGGCCGGCAGCGAGCCGGAGGACATGGTGATGGAGAACCTGATCGCCCGGCTGCGCCCGGAGATCTACCTCGACTTCCACAGCTCGGGCCAGCAGGTGCTTCGCACGTATGCGCCATGCGCGACGGTGAGTGCCTCGATGGCCACCTTCATCGAGCGCTACGTCGACGACCTGCGCGCGCCGATGACCTACGCCAAACGCGATCCGTCGGGCTCCGGCGAGGCACCCGAGGACCACTGGGCTTCCGGCGGCACGCTGTCGTTCTTGACGGAGATCGGCACGTCGTTCCAACCGACCTACGCGGTGACTACGACCGAAGAAGCGCGCGTCTGGCCCGGCATCGAGCGGGCGCTGACGGTATGGCGACCCGCCCGGCGCGGCCATGTCCGGTCGAGCCTCGGCAATGCACCGCTCGCCGCGACGATCACGTTCACGCCGAACGTATTCAACCACGGCGAAGTCACGCGCAGTCGCTCACGCGACGGCCGCTACGGGCTGTGGTTGCCGCTCGGCACGTGGAACGTGACGTACGCAGCACCCGGGCACACGAGCCAGACGGTTGTCGTGACGGTGACCAGCTACGACGCGCCGGTCGTGGCGGACGTCACGCTGCAGGCGCTCTGCGCGCGCTACATCCCCGACGCCAGCACGGCCGGCACGTTGAACACGATCCCGTTCGGCACGGCGGCGCCGAGTTCCCTGACAACGCTGTTTCTGTCGAACAACGGCGGCAGCGTGGGCGGTGCCGTCTACTTCAACCTCGTGCCGGCGACGAACCTGTTCCTGACCGGGCTCGATGTCAACACGAGCACCGCGGCCAGCGCCGATCTCACGCTCGACCTCTACACGCGGTCAGGGACCTACGCGGGCAACGAGTCGAGCACGGCTGGCTGGACGCCGCGCACGGCCGGTCACGGCGTCTCCGGCGGTACCGACGTCGCGAGCCACATCGACTTCAACGAACCGATCCTGCTCGGGACCGGCACGACTGGCGTCGCCATCGTCGCCCGCAACTTCGCGCACCGCTACACGAACGGCAACGGCAGCAACGAGAACTACAGCGACGCCAACCTTGCAGTCGCGACCGGTTCGGCGACCAACGTGCCGTTCACGGGCAGTCCCTTCACGCCACGCGTCGCGAACATGGCGTTCGACTATCGCACCGATACCAGCACGTGGACCAACCAACTCTACCAGACGATCCTGCGCAAGGACCAGCTCGCCGGTGCTGCGCCGATCACCGGGCTCGCTTTCCTGCCGGGCTCGACGGGTCGCCATTTCAATCGCGAACTCCGCATCAGCCTGTCGCACGTGCCGGCCGGCCACACGCTGTCGACCACGTTCGCGGCCAACCTGCCAAGTCCGGTGACGGTGCTGCACAAGTGGGACTACTCGTGGCACGAGACGGCGGATCAGTGGAACGAGATCGGCTTGACCGACCCGTTTGCCTATGACGGCACGTCCGACGTGGTCGTCGAGATCTTCGCGCGCGGCAACCACAACACTTCGAACGCCGGTTTCCACCGCGCCGGCAACCTGCCGCGGGTCAGCGCCTACGGCTTCCCATTCAGCGCCGTGCCGGCCACCGCCACCGTCGACGACGACCTGGGGCAGCGCATCCGCGCGAGCTTCCACTGCGCCAACGCGCAGGAGTTCGGCACCGCCTGTGGCCGGCTGCGAGCGGGACACGCCGGCAGCGGCGCCAGCGGCACGACGTTCCGCTTCCAACTGTACGACGCGGCGCCGGGTGGCCCCGCCCTCGTGTCCCTCGGCTTCCTCAGCTACGCGCCGTTCGCGCCGAGCCTGAGCCCGTTCGGGTTCACGAACTGCTACGTGTGGAACGACACCGTCGCCTCGCTGGTCTACGTGCCGGACGCGAGCGGCTTCGCCGAGCACGCGATTGCGGCGCCGGCGACCAGCGCGTTCGACGGGCTCATGATCTGGGGCACGTGGTTCCAGCTCGACGCCGCGCAGCCCGGCGGACTCACAGTGTCGAACTACACGCGTTGGATCATCGGCCTCACGCCTTGAGGCGCAGCGCGGACCCCTGACGGCCACGGCGGCGCCGCGGCCATGGGGAGAGGCTGCCGCAATCCGCAGCCTCGGGTATCGTGCGGCGGTGGCCCCGTCTCACGAAACCGACGACCCTGTCGAGGATCTGGTCAGCCGGGCCGTGCAGGAACTGGAACAGCGCGGCGAACCCGGCCTGCAGGAGTTCCTGACGCGGCACGCGAGTCACGCCGCCGACGTGCGCGCCGGACTCGAACGTCTGCGCCGCCTCGGGATCCTGGCGCCGCCGCCCGCGACCGCCACCGAACGCGCGCAGTACGGCGAGTTCCAGGTGCTGCGACGCATCGGCACGGGCGGCATGGGCGTCGTCTACGCGGCGAAGCAGATCAGCCTGCAGCGCACGGTGGCGCTCAAGGTCGTGCGCCCCGAGTTCCTGCTGTCGAAGATGGCCCGCGAGCGCTTCCAACGCGAAGTCGAGGCGATCGCGCGGCTGCAGCATCCCGGCATCGTGCCGATCCTCGCAGTCGGCAAGGAGGACGCCCAGCCATGGTTCGCGATGGAGTTCGTCGACGGCCACACGCTGGAAGAGATGATCGCGACGGTGCGCGGCAAGGACCCGGCGCGCGTCGATGGCAACGCACTGCGCACGGGGTTCGGCGACGCCGGGAGTTCCTCCGGCGCGTCGGCGGTGTTCGCCGGCAACTACTGGGAAGCGTGCACGCGCCTCGTGCAGCAGGTCGCGGCGACGATGGCGTACGTGCACGAACAGGGCATCGTGCACCGCGACCTCAAGCCCTCGAACATCGTCGTCACCAAGCAGGGCCAGGCGCTCGTGCTCGACTTCGGGCTGGCGCACGTGCGCGACCTGCATCGCCTCACGCAGGAGCAGAAACCGATCGGCACACCGGCCTACGTGTCCCCGGAGCAGGTGCGCGGCGAAGCCGTCGACGAACGCGTCGACGTCTACGGGCTCGGCGTCACGCTCTACGAACTGCTGACGACGCACCTGCCGTTCCCACAGGAGTCGCGCGAGGCGCTGGAGAAGGCGATCCTGGCGGGCAATCCGCGTGGCGTGCGTACCTGGAACGGCGCCGTGCCGCGCGACCTCGAGATCGTCTGTGCCGTCGCCCTCGATCGCGATCGCGGCCGCCGTTACCGCTCGATGGCGGACTTCGCCACAGACCTCGCCGCGGTGTTGGAACGCCGCCCGATCCTGGCCCGGCCGCTCGGTGTCGGCCTGCGGTTCGTGCGGTTCGTGCAGCGGCATCCGACGTGGACGATCGCCGCCTGCGCGCTGCTGCTCGTCGCCCTGCAGTTTCCGCTGGTGCTGTGGCGCCAACAGGCGGACGCCAACACGAAGCTCGCGCAGGCGAATGCCGAGCTCGGCAAGGCGAACACCGGGCTCGCGCTCGCGAACAAGAGCCTCGACCGCGAGCGAGCCACGGCCGTCGACGCCTACAACGACGCGCTGGACGCCGTGCAGAAGGTCTTGGTGGGCGCGGCACAGAATGAAGTCATCACTGCTCCCGGCGGCGAAGAGGTCCAGTTGGCGATCCTGCGCCGCGCCGACGAGATGTACGAGCGACTGCGCAAGAAGCGGCCGCGCAATCGACGCGTCGAGTTCGACTCCGCGCGCAACCTGCAGCACATCGGCACGCAGCTCGGCAAGCTCGGTGACGCCCGGGGCGCCGAGACCAGCCTGCGAGCTGCCCTCGAACGCACGGCACCGTGGAACGGCGCCGACTTCCAGTACCTGCGCGGGTCGATCTGGCGGATCCTGGGGCTCGCGCTCGATCGCCGCGGCGATCGTGCGGAAGCGGCGATCGCCTACGAGCAGGCGTACTGCGAGCTCGAGTCCGCGGTGATCTACTTCCCCGGTGATCGCGTGGTCCGTCGTCAGTTCGCCGAAGCCATCGCCTCGCTGGCGAGTTCGCGCGGCCGCACCGATCGGGCAGCGGTGCTGCCGCTGCTGCTGCAAGCACAGGAACACAAGGACGCGCTGTACGCGGAGTGGCCAGAAGACCTGCCCGGAGCCCTGACATGCGCGCTGGGCTGCAACCACCTGGCGGATCGACTCGCCATCAGTGATCCCGAGGCAGCCGAGCGACACGCGAACCGTGGCATCGACGTGCTTTCGCCGTTCCTGCCCGTCGGCCAGGAGGAGGCCACGCTGCGGGCGCAACTGGCAGCGTTGTACGACTCGCGCGGCACCTTGCGCGAAGCCGGTCGCCGCTACGAGGAAGCCGAGCACGACCACGGTTGCGCACTCGCGTTGCGATGGGGGCTCACGCAGGATTTTCCGTCGATCGCG
>JAYUCN010000429.1:0-11201 GCA_043740335.1 Planctomycetota bacterium | reverse complement strand
AGCGATCGAGCCGGTAGCAACGCGCCGCGGCGTTGCCGAGCTTCCAGTCCGGCAGCCGCGGTTCGGTGATGCCTTCGAGTGGTCGCAGCAGGGCACGTAGGGCGAGATTGTGGCCGACCACGAGCACGGAGCGACCGCGTTCCAGCAGCGGCAACAGTTCGTCGTGCCAGACGGGGGCCGTGCGTTCGGCGAGTGCGCGCAAGGACTCGGTGCGCGGCAGCTCGGCATCGATGCCGGCATAGCGCGGGTCCTGCCGCGGATCGTCGCGGCTGCCGGCGGGCACGGCCGGTGGTGCGGTGTCCCACGAGCGGCGGTAGATGCGGGCGAGGTCCTTGCCGAACTCGTGCCTGGCGGCGGCGCGAAGGAGACCCTGCATGCTGCCGCCGTGCCGTTCGTTGAGCCGCCATCGCCGATGACGGACGAGGTGGGAGGCGTGCATCGCGGTGAGGAGAAGGTCAGCGGTCTCGATGGCGCGACCGAGTTCGGACGTGAACACCACGTCGAGGCGGAGGTCCATGGCGAGCAGATGCATGGCCGCCGCCACGGCTTGTTCGCGGCCGCGCGCCGTGAGCTCGACATCGCGCCAGCCGGCGAAGTACCCCTCGGTGTTGCCGACACTCTCGCCGTGGCGCACGATCACGAGATGGGCGTGCACGCCCGAGCTGGCCGCCGATTCCACGCGGGTGCTCCTACGGTTCCCTGGCCGGGCGCCGCAGCAGCGGCGTGTGGATGGGACCGCCGGGGCGCAGTTCACTCTGGTAGAGCACGAGCCCGGTTGGCGCGAACGGCTTTTGGTTGAGGGTCTGGCCCACGGTCTTCAGTTGATCGATGAGGGCGAGCGCGCCGAACGGGCTGCGCACGCGGCCCAGCGTCACGTGCGGCACGAAGCCCCGCTTCTCGCGCGGCACGTCGAGGCGCTCGGCGTGGGCGGCGAGTTCGGCTTGCAGCCTGGTCAAGGCTTCGACGTCGCCACCCAGCGCGGCCCAGACGACGCGCGGCTCGCCGTGCGGCGGGAAGTGGCCGAGGCCTTGCAGCGAGAGCGACAACGGTGGCACGTCGATCGTGCGGACTACTTCGCGCAGCGCGTCCACGGTCTCGGCCGGCACGTCGCCCGCGAACGCCAGGGTCACGTGCAGCTGGTCTTGCGGGACCCAGTTGACGTCGCCCTTCTTCTTGAACTGGCCGGCGAGGCCCGCGAGGTAGTTGCAGACCGGGGACGGAAGGTCGAGAGCGACGAAGCAGCGCACGCGCGCATGGTAGACGAGGGGAGTGGTTTGCTTGCGTGGCAGGAGTCCGTTCCTGCACCAGGCCGCCAGACGACGCCGATGGCCGATCGGGTCTTGCGTTGTCGTGCACCTCGCGTCGAATGCATGCGATGCTGGATCGACGTCGCTGGCTGGCACGCGTCGTGTTGCTGCTCGGAGCACTTCCGGCCTGCGCACACCAGCGGCGCACGGTCTCGCCCGATCCGCCGCTGCCCCCGGCGCGGACCTTCGGCATGGGCTTCAGCTGGGTGCCGCCGCGACCTGAACTGCCACTGGCACTCCAGGTGATCGACGCGTTCGCGCCGCGCGCTGACTGGGGCTTGATCCTGGTCTCACCGCCCTGGACCCAGCTCCTGGCCGGCGCCGATCCGGTCGCGCTGGTCACGGGCAACGAACTCGGGCTCGCGAACTACTACCGCGGCCGCGGCCTGCGCATCGTCGTCAGCATCGATCCGACCGACGGTCTCGATCGTGCGAGCGACGCGCCCGAACTCGTCGCCGCCGGCCGTAGCCTGGCCGAGCCGCCGGTCCAGGTTCTGTTCCGCGACTATTGCCTCGCGATGGCTGTGCTGCTGCAGCCCGATTATCTGTCCGTTGCGTCCGAGACCAATCTCGTGCGGGCCATCGCTCCGATGGCGCTCTACGCCGGCGTGCGCGACGCCGCGAACAGCGCCGCGACCGCGATCGTCGCCGCCGCGGCAGCGGTGCCGTTGTTCGTCACGGTGCAGGTCGAGGTCGCCTGGGGTCTGCCGGGCAGCAGCTTCGTCGGCATCGACCAGGATCGGCTCGACTTCCCGTTCGTGCAGGCGCTGGGCTTGTCCTCGTATCCGTTCCTCGCCGGTGTAGCCGATCCGGCGGAACTGCCCGATGACTACTACAGCAGGATCGTCGCGGGTGGAGCAGCGCTGCCGCTGCTCATGATCGAGGGTGGCTGGCCATCGGCGGCCATCGCGACCGCGGTCGGCGATCCCGATCAGCAGGCCCGCTTCATGACTCGCAATGCGCAGTTGCTCGAGGCTGCGGGCGCCGTCGGTTGGTTCCAGATCAGCTTCACCGATCTCGATGTCGCTGCCTGGTCACCTGGTGTGGCACCGTTCGCCAACCTCGGCTTGGTCACCACGACGCTCGATCCGAAACCAGCGTTGTCGGTCTGGGATGCGCAGTTTGCGCGGCCGCGGTCGTAGGGCCGCGGGTTCACAAGCAGGTCCATGGAATCGCGAGCACACGTTCATGGATCTGCATGGGCCTGGGACAGCGGCACACGATCAGGCCGCGCCCGGTCTTGCCGGGCAGCTCAGCCAGGAAACTCAGCAGATGCCGGCAGTCGGAGGTCGTGGGTCGTTCGGTCCACTTCACTTCCACCGGCAGGATGGTCTTCCCATGTTCGACGATGTAGTCGACCTCCGCACCGTCCTTGGTGCGCAGATAGTGCAGGGCTCCGCGTCTGCCGTACTGGAGGCGCTTCCACAGCTCGATGCCGACCCATTGTTCGAAGACGGGGCCGGGGTTGGCTTCGACGGTGGAGCGCGACACCTGGAGTCCTGCGGCGGCGTGACGGACGCCCGTGTCGAACAGGAAGAACCGCGGCGTCGACAGGATGCCCTTGCGAGCGCTGCGCGACCACGCGGGCACGTGGAACCCCACGAACATGTCCTCGAGGAGCTGGTAGTAGCTCTTGACCGTCGGTTGCGAGATGCCGGCATCGCGCGAGATCGCGGCGTGGTTCACGATCTGACCCGACTCGCGGGCCGCCAGGTGCAGGAACCGCAGGAACGCCGCCCAGTCGCGCACGAGCGCCTCGCGCCGGATCTCTTCCTCGAGATGTGCGATCGCGTAGCTCTTCAGCAGTTGGCTGCGGTCGCCTTCAGGTGCCGCGGCGATGCCCGGCAGCTCGCCGTGCGCGAGGCGTGTCCAGAGATCGGCCGCCGGAAAGGGCCGCGTTGGCGCGTGTCGCCAGCGCAGGGGTACCGTCGCAGTCAGCGATGGCTCCGGTTCTGGTCGCGGCCGGCGCTCGGGCATCGTCAACGGGAACAGGCGATGCAACATGCTGCGACCGGGCAGGAGGTTTGTGCCAGACGCGCGCAGCTTGCGTGAGGAACTGCCGCAGAGCACGAAGCGCCAACGCCGACGGTTCTGGTCGTAGAGATGTTGCACGGCGTCGAACAGGGCGGGCACGTGCTGGGCTTCGTCGACGAACACGAAGGTGGGGCCGCGCCGTTTGGGCAAGGCCCGGCATTCCGCCACGAAGGTGCTCGGGTCCTTCGCGTAGCGCGAGCGGACGCCGGGCTCGGCCAGGTCGATGCGGATCGCCTCCGGTGGCAACACTGTCCGCAACAGGGTCGACTTGCCGGTCTGCCGTGCCCCGAAGACGATGTGCACGTAGGGGCGGTTCAGGCGCGCGCGAAGCTCTTCCTGGAACCAACGGTCGAACATCTCCGCAGGGTACCAAGGCGAGGAATCTAAAGTCCACTTTACTTTCCTCGTCTTTTTTCAAAGTGAGGTTCGAACATCCTCGCCGCCGATCTGCCGTCTCCATGACTTCAGAACGACCGGAGAGACGAAAGCAGGGCAGGCACGCATGGTAGAACGGTGGGCATGACGACGGTTCCGTGCTTTCACGTCGATGCGTTCACGGCGCGCACGTTCCGTGGCAACCCGGCCGCCGTGTGCCTGCTGGCCAGGAGCCGTCCCGCGCGCTGGATGCAGGCGGTCGCCGCCGAGATGAACCTGTCGGAGACGGCGTTCGTGCGGCCGATCGCGCGCGGGTTCTCGCTGCGTTGGTTCACGCCGATGGTGGAGGTGGACCTGTGCGGCCATGCGACGCTCGCGGCGGCGCACGTGCTGTGGCAGGAAGGCATCGCGCCGATGGGGCGGGAGCTGAGTTTCCAGACGCGCAGCGGGCAGCTGTCGGCCGTGCGCACGGGATCGGCGATCGAACTCGACTTCCCGGCGCGGCCGGCGCGTGTGTGCAGAGTACCGAGTGGTCTGGCGCGGGCGCTCGGGGCTTCGCCGCGTGTTGTAGCGATGAGCAAGGATGACCTGCTCGTCGAGCTCGCGTCGGAACGCGCCGTGCGCGAACTGCGGCCTGACTTCACGCGACTGCGCCACTTGCGCGTGCGCGGCGTGATCGTGACGGCGCGGGCCGGACGGCGATGGGACTTCGTGTCGCGCTTCTTCGCGCCCGCGGTCGGCGTCGACGAGGATCCGGTGACGGGATCCGCGCACTGTGTGCTCGCACCGTACTGGAGCGAGCGGCTCGGCAAGACGGCGATGCGCGGCTACCAGGCGTCGGCGCGCGGTGGCGTTGTCGAGGTGAAACTGCGCGACGATCGGGTGGGGCTCTGCGGCGAGGCGTTGACGGTCTTGCGTGGTGAGCTTGTGGTGGGGTGAGGTTTCTGGCCCTCGGCGCTCGAGGTGCTTCAGGTCGAGTCGAGGATTCTCGCCGTGTTGGTTGCCGTCGATGCGGCTGCGGGCAACATCAGGTCCGGTCTGCGGCCGTGAGTCCGATGAAACAGCGCTCGCTCTTTCCTGACGGGTTCGAAGTACAGGAGCAGGCCTTCGCGGCCTTGCGCGAACTCGACGTCGAGAGCGCGCTCGTGCTCGTGCGAAGAGCGCGGCGAATCGATCCACGGTTGGTGGACCTCGATGGGTTCGAGGAGGCGTTGGTGTGGTTGCAGGCGCAGCTCGTCGGCGATGTAACCGGCTCGGTGTTGGCCGGCGTTCTGCTTGCCGCCGCCCGCGATGGGCTCGCGGGACGGCTCGGGTTGGTGGCCGCGAACTTCGTGGATCCGACGATTGCGCGCTTCCTCATGAGCCAGCTGCGGCCTGGTCAGTTCTTCCTCGACGACGACAACCGTGTGCCCGTGGCGTTGGTCGACCTGATCCTCGGCAACGCGAGCGCTGCCAGGACTTCGTTGATCGAAGCGGTGGGGGCTGGCCATGGGGACCGCGGCGATCTCTGGGGCTACCTCGGCGATGCGTGCTACAGCGATCAGCGGCCCGACGAGGCGAATGCGTGCTACGTGCGGTCGCTGTTGTTGGACCCGTTCGCTTTCGATGCGTGGCGACTCCGCAACCAGCGAGTTGGCGAGTGCCTTCGCGAATTGGAGAAGTGCCATGAAGTCGGCGCGCGCAACCTGCTGCTCACCGAAGGGTGGATCACCGGGGTGTTCGAGATCCCGGCCGCGAACAGTTGGCTCACTCCACGGCAGGTCGAGAGGCTGTTGGCGGAAACGACGACGAGTCTTCGCGCGGCCGAGGCCGGTGCCGGGTTCCGGCGGTTCAATCTGCTGCTCTACCTGGACCGCTCCGCTGCGAAAGGGCAAATCGACATGGCCCGCCGCGAAGAGATGGCGGAGCTGTCGCCGGATGTCTTCGTGCGGTTCATGGCTGCTTGTCGGGATCGCGAGGCACGTGGTGCTGGCGGGAAGGCTGCGCCTCGTTGAGTCGCTCGACCACCGGCACCGCCATGGCCATGAGCACGACACCCAGGCACAGGAAGAGCGGCCCGCCGTCGTGCATCCACCGCAGCATGCCGAACACCGTCAATAGCCCGCCGCCGAGCATCATCACGACACTGAAGGGTGCAGGCGCGTCGGCGAGCCACTCCGGACAGAACTCGTACAACGCGAGGGCGAGGAAGGGCAGCACGACGATCCAACCCCACACCTGCCGGTGCGCCACGAATCGACGCGCGATGCGCGCGTTCACGGCGAGCGACCCTCGCCGTGCCAATCCGCCGTGAGGTCGAGCCACAGCGCGAGACCCTGGAACGGCGCCCACTTCGCGTAGCGCCGTTCGACTGTGCGATCGGCCGGCGGTTTCCTCTTGCCCTCCAGCTCCGCGAGCCTGGCTCTACACCAACTGTCGAGCGCGAGCTTGTCGTAGTGGCCGAGCAACCGCATCGCCTGCCCCGCCGCGTACGGCCCGAAGCCGCGCAGCGACAGCAACCGATCCCAGAGTTCCTGCGCGCTCTGTTCCTGCAGGAACTGGTTGTCCGTGAGCCGCCCTTCCACGAACCCCGTCGCGAGCGCCACCGCAGCATCGGCGCGGTAGCCCGTGCGCACGACCTCGCGGTAGAAGCCCGGCTCGCGCAGACACTGCTGCGGCGATGGGAATGCGCGCGCCCCGCTTGGTGCAAGCGAGCCGGCCGCTGCCACGAGGTTCCGCGTCATCGCTTCCGTGCCGGCCCACGTCGTGTTCGTCGTGAACAACAGCTTCATGAGGTCCTCGAACACCGTCGCCGAACGCATGAGCCGCCCGGCACCGCGCCTTGCGGCCCAACGCAGCGAAGGCTCCTGGCGGCACACTGCGTGGAACGCGCCGAGGTCGTCGTACAGCCGCAGCATGTGCGCGATCTGCCGACCGGCCGCCCTCGTCGTCGCCGCCGCGAGCGGCCGCGCGCTCTCGAGCCGCAGTTCCAGCTCGTCCTTCTTTGCCTGCCGCAGCGTCGCATCGACCGCGTCGTCGCCGAGTCGCAGCACCGTCGTGAACGTCTGCGACGCCTCGTCGAATCCGTGTGGCGCGAGCGCGATCCAGCCGTGGCCGAACAAGCACAGGCGCAGTTCGAATGGCTGTGACACCGGCAGGTGGAGCGTGCGCGTGGGCATTGCCGACAGATGACCCCGCGACTGCGCGTTTGCCAAGCACCGTTGCCACGGGTGTGACCTCCGCGGCGTGCAGAACGGCAAGCACTGCACTCGATGTTGTCGCCATGACCTCCTGCGAGTCGTGCGGCGACGGCAACGCTCTCGTGATCCGCGGTGTCGACCTCGCCGTTCTCAGCAAGGTGCTGCAGCAGCAACAGCGCGAAGGCCGCGCCGCCGTGCAACTCATCGCCGCTGCCACCACCCCGCCGCCGCAGGGGGCACCCGAGCCCGGCAAGGGCAGCCTCGTCGACGTCGTTGCCTGACCGCGGTCAGACCTGCAGCGGCCGCTGGCTGATCGTGCCTTCCTTGGTCACGAGCACCATCGAGTTGCGCGGCAGCGCCACCCAGCCCGGATCGTCGCTCAACGGTTCGGAACTCACGAGCACGCAGCCGCGACCGCGCTCGGGCGACAGCATCTTGCAGACGCCGTCGTGGCAGACGTAGACGCGGCCCGTGTGCACGAACAGGCTCTCGCCTTCGTAGTCGGGCTCGGTCGTGAAGCGACACGCCACCGCGGTTTCGCCGTCGCTCAGTGCGAGGTTGAGATAGGAGGGCTGCCCTTGCCCGTGTTGCCGGCCGAGCGCCACGACGCGAGCGACCGCAGCTTCCATCGCCACGGCCAGGTGTTCCGCACCGGCTGCCTTGGACTTCGCGAGTTCGTCGATGACCACCCCGAACAGGTGCTCCGAATCGGTGTTGCCGTGGATGCTGTCGAAGGCCTCGTCGCTCAGCGAGTTGAGTAGCGGCCGGCGCACGCGCGCGAAGTCGCCGATGTCGCCGTTGTGCATGAACGCGTAGCTCCCGCTGCGGAACGGATGGCAGTTCGCTTCGCTCTGGCCGCCCTGCTTGGTCGCCGCGCGCACGTGCGCGAAGATCAACGGGCTCTGCACGACGCGCGCGAGCTCGAGCAGGTTGGTGTTGTTCCACGCCGGCGTGACCGACCGGAACAGCGCGGGCTCGCGGCTCATCTCGGGCACGTACCAGGCGATGCCGAAGCCGTCGCCGTTGAGCGGTTCCTCCTGACCGTGGCTGTGGAAGCTCTGGTCGATGATCGAGTGCTTGGGCTCGACGACGAGCGACGAGAGGCGGATCGTCGGACCCAGGTACATCGTGAACCGGCACATGGCCAGGTGTTGTACGCAGATCGGCGCCGAGGTGAATGGAGCCTTCGCGGCGTCCGGCGGGATTTCTGGAACGCGGTGCGGCAGTGGCGACACGTGCATCGGGCGAGGCCGCGATGGCGCACCGGCCCGCCTGCATCGACCCTTCCTGCTCACAAGCGGGTCCGGATCTCGGCGTGACCTGCACCGTTGCCTAGACTATGCGCCCCGGAGTCACCCATGCCGAACACCGCCTTTGCTACCGGTCTCACCCTTCTGCTCGGTCTCCTCGGTGCTGCGGCCACGGCGCAGGACCTCAGCGTGCCCCGCTCGTTCTACGGCTTTGGCGATCCGACTGCGGTGGCCGTCAACGCCGCCGAGACGCGCGCCTACGTCGGCGAAGGGGCCGCGGTGTCCATCCTCGATCTCGCGGTGCTCAGCAACCCGATGCCGCCTGCGGCCGTGCTCGCGCGCATCCCCGTCGACGCGTCCGTCATCGCACTCACGCTCGACGAAGCGCACCAGCGCCTGTTCGTCGCGGGCGGTAGCTTCGGCCTGCTCGACATCGCGCTCGGTGGCGCGTCGTTCCCGATCACGACGCGCGACGATCCGGGCGACAAGGTCTGCTTCGACATCGCGCTGACGACGAACCACGTGCTCGCTGTGTTCGGCGCCAGGAACGCGTCGGAACTGCGCCTCTACGATCGCACGACGCTGGCTCTGGTGAGTTCGACGGCACTCGGCACGGGCACGGCATTCGCGGTCGCCATCGAAGGCACGTTCGCCTACCTCGCCATGGGCATCGGCGGCCTCACGCGTGTGGACTTCAGCGTGCCTGGCTCGCCCGTCGTGCAACCCGGTCCCGTGTTCCCGGTCGCGGTGTTCGGTGAGCCGGCGCGCGCGCGCGACGTGGCGATGGCTGGCGGGCGTCTCTATGCGGCCGTCGATGGCTACGGCCTCGTCGCCGTGCGCACGTCGTTGCCGTGGGGGCCCGGCATTCCCATCGTCGTGAACGCACTGACCGGCCCGGCGCTGGGCGGCGGCACCGCGACCCTGTATGCGCACCACGTCGCAGCGCTCGGCACCAGCATCGTCGTCGGCAGCAACGTCGGTGCTGGGCGCGAGGCCGACGGCGGACCATTCACGTCCTACGGGCCGATGAACTACGCGCTCGCCGTCGGTGGCGTCGTCACGCCGCCACCGCTCGCCGCCCTCGATGCGCTGTTCGTGTTCCAGCAAGGCGCGACCGGGCTCGTGCAGCTGCAGCGCGTCGACCTCGACGGCGCGTGGCGCGAACTGATCCTGCGGCCGACGCGCATGTGGGAGGTGCATCTCGGCAGCGGCTTCGTCGCGCGTTCCGTCGCAGCTCCGACCACCGTACTCGCGACCTACCAGAGCATCGGCAATGCGCCGGCCGAGGTGCTCGTGAGCCTGCGCGATCCCGACATCATGCTGAGCGGACAGGACAGTGCGGGCACCGTCTATGCCGGCCTGCTCGACATCTCCGTTCCCGACGCCATCGTGCCCGTGCCCGGCACGGCCAGCAATCCGAGCCTCGGTCTCTGGTTCGATGCGCACTGGCCCGATGCGAGTCCGACACGCGAGTGGTTCGTCGGCAACGGCGACGACACGTGGCGTCTGCATCGCTTCGACACGGCGCAACCCGCGGCCGGTGCCTACTGGGAACTGCCCTCGCCCGACGATCCCGATCCGGGGTTCAACAACGGCCGCAACTACTTCCTGTCCTGGCTCGACGGCGACCTGCTGCTGCTGACGCGCGGCGGCACGCGGTGGGGGTTCGTCGGCTACTCGCGCTCGGCCATCGTCGCCGAGGCGGCGACCAAGCCACTGGGCTCGACGTTGACGACGGCCCCGCTGTGGCAGTTGGAGACGCACTTCCTGGGCGAACTCGACCAGGCGCAGACGTGGCGCTGCCGCACGTTCTCGCTGCCGTCGGGACAGCGCATCGCCGCCATTGCGGCCGGCTTCCACACGGCACCCGGCCCGAACGATTCGCGCCCGCAGATCGTGCTCTACGACATGTCCGCGGGCACCGCGTCGCCGCCGACCTTCCTCGTGCGCATCCTCGGGCCGAACCTGCAGGGCAACGCGATCGGCGTGACGGCGACGACGATCGGCAGCACGACGTTCCTGTTCGTCGTCGACTTCGGCTTCGGCATGCACGTCTACGACGTCTCGATCCCGACTGCACCCGTGCTGGTCGGTGGCTGGGCATCGCCGCCGAACGTGTTCGATGGCGTGCTCGATCATCCGAGTGATGTCGAACTCGACCGCGATGCGACGAACGGCCACCTCTACGCCTACGTGACGGCGTGGCGGCGAGGTCTGCTGCGCATCGACGTCACGAACCCCGCGTCGTTCGCTCTACCCGTCGTCGCCGAACACGACACGCCGGGGTTGCCGTACGGCATCGCGGTGCGCAACGCGTACGGCGCGCGCGGCATCGTGCTCGCCGACCATCAGGCCGGTCTGCGCCTGTACGGCGAGTACGCGAGCTGGATCCCGTACGGCAGCGGCTGTCCCGGAACGAACGGCGTGCCATCGCTCCAGGTCGTGAGCGTGCCCGCGCTCGGCAGCACGTTCTCCCTCTCGGTGCAGAACCTCGCCGGCGGCATCGCCCTCATGGTCACTGGCCTCGGCCAACTGTATCTGCCGCTGCAACCGCTCGGTCTCGGCTTCGGTGCGAGCTGCACGCTGCTCGTGACTCCCGACGCGCTCGCGGTGCTGCCCCAGGCCGGCGGCAGTGCTTCGTGGAGCATGCTGATTCCGAACGTGCCGGCCTTCGTCGGCCTGCATCTCTTCAACCAGGCTGCCGAGCTCGCCGCTGTCTCCGCAGTCTCCAACGCCGGCGATGGCAAGATCGACTGAGCGGAGGGCTCTCGTGCACCAGTTCGGGCAGGCCGAGATCGACGCACTGGGTGCGCTGGCGTTGAGCAGTTCGAACGGACTCACGTTGACGGTCGGAGTCTTCTGAACCTCGCTTCGGCCCTTCCGGGATCGCGCGCGAGTCACGATGATCCCCGCATGCTGCGCCTTCTCGTCTGGCCCTGGCTCGCGCTCGCGATGCCGCTCGTCGCCCAGGAGGCCGCGTGGCGACTGCCCGAGCGGGGTGCGGCCGAGTATCGGCGCACGACGAGCGCGTTCAGTGTCGTCGCCGAATCGAATGC
>JAYUCN010000428.1:0-4645 GCA_043740335.1 Planctomycetota bacterium | reverse complement strand
TCTGCTGCTCGACGCGCTTGGTCTTGACGGCGACGAGGTCCTTGCCCTTGTCGTCCTTGAACACCGCGAGCGGCTCGCTGAGCGGCAGGTAGCGGATGTTGCCCTGCGTCCAGGCCTCGTAGAACTTGCCCGCGAGCGCCTTGCCCTGCGCGACCTTCGGCATGCCGCGGCCGCGGTAGCACCAGAAGATGTCGGAGTTGTCCTTCGCCGCCGCCTTCGCGAACGCGATCGCGACCACCGCTTCCGCTGCCGACATGCCGCCACCGACGACGCAGGCCGGGCCACCGACGAAGTCGGCGCTGTTGCCGAGCTTGTAGCGGATGCCGAGGCCATCACCCATGAGGCGGACCTTCGACGGCGAGCCGCTGCCGAGCGCCAGCACGAGGTTCTTGGTGTAGACCTTGGCCTTGCCCTGCGTCTGGAGCTCCATGCACTCGGCGGCGAGCACTCCGCTCGGCAAGCGCTCGCATCCGCCCAACTCGACGCCGTTGCGGTATGGCACCTTGTTGTCGTCGTAGACCTTCAGCCACTTGTCGTAGAGAAGGTTCGCCGGCGTCTGGTCCGCGTAGGCGAACTGCGACACGAGGGCGCCACCCTGCGGGAACACGAGGTCGGTCTGTTCGCCGTAGTCCGCGTCGACCTGCTTCGGTTTCGGCTGATGGTCGGCCCATTCGCGCAGGATGCTCAGCACGCTGTCGCGGTCGATGATGAGCACCGACAAGCCGAGTTCATGCGCGCGCCATGCGGCGGCAGTGCCGGCCGGGCCGGCACCGACGATCAGGAGATCCAGGGGAGACGAAGGGCTGTCACCTTTCATGGCACGAGAGAGCAGCGAGCGAAGGGCTGGCGAAGGAGGATGTCGACAGGGTCAGCGGGGCATCACCTGGCTTCTTTGGGCACGGCCGGCGGCACCCAGCCTGCGGGAACCTGGTCCTGCACCACGAACGGCTTGCCATCGCGCAAGTAGAGACGCCGCGCCTCTTCGAGGGTGAAGGGCCGACCGCCGATGCGGCCGAACACGGCGACCTGGTGACCCGACTCGTCGGCCGCACGATCGCGATCGAGACCCTTGGCGATCGCCAACGCCGGTCCATGCGTCGTGTACGACGCGATGAGCTTGGGCTTGGGCTCCGGTGAGAAGCCGTACGCGCTGCGGCCACCGTCCTCGGGTGTCACGAGCTGCAGCACGTGGAAGCCCGACGTGCCGTCGGCGACGAGACCGTAGACGCTGTCGTTGACCATGCCGACCTTGACCTGGTTGACGTCGCCCAGCACGCCATTGGCCGTGAAGTTCTGGAGCAGCTTCGGGGCCGTCGCGATCTCGATGTCGACGACCGCGACACCGCCGGCACCGGCACCGACGTAGGCATAGTGACGGGCCAGGTAGACGTTGCGCGCATCCTTCATCGACACCAAGGCGCCCGCGACGCGCTGCATGCGTTCCGGCAGCGTGATGTCGAGCACCGAGAGGCCGTCGGCATCCGTGACGAACGCGTAGCGGAACTGCACCGCGACCGAGGTCGGCTTGTTCGCCGGCACCGTGGCAACGATCTTCGGCGCCAACGGATCGTCGATGTCGACCGCGACCACGCCCTGCTTGCAGCACACGTAGACCGTGGTGCCGGCGACCGCGAGGTGCTCGGCGCCGTCCAGCGCCCCGTTGGGGTTGAAGGTCAGGGCCCGCGCGAGGAAGTTGTTGTCCGGGTCGCCGTCGGTCAGCGCGTCGATGTCGACGAGGATGAGGCCCTCGAAGCGATCGCTGACGTAGGCATAGCGATAGGACTCGTGCAGGTTCTGGTCGCGTCCCTTGTACTTGTAGTTCTGCTCGCGGTTCGCCTCCTGCCACGGCCGCGCCATGCTGATCGACATGTTGGTCGGCAACGCCACCGCCGTCGCGAACTTCGTGCTCACGTGCGTGTCCTGGCCCAGGGGCGAGACCGGTGACGTGGTGATGCGCTCGCTGAAGTCCTTGTTGGCGATGTTGGCGATGTCGAAGACGCGGAAGCCGCCTTCGCCCGACGCGGTGTAGAGGTACTCGCCGCGCACCTCGAGGCTACGCACGCTGCCGCTGTGATGGTGCGCTTCGTCGAGCCGGCGCCCGTTCTTCTCGTGCGCGCGGTATTCGGCGGGGAAGGCCATGCGATGCAGGTTGGAACCGATGACGGCCTGCGGCTCGGGCCATTCGGTGATCTTCACGGCCTCGAGGCCCTCCGGACCTTCGCCGACATAGGCGAACATGCCGAAGAAGTTCACGTAGTTGGTGCCCTGCAGGTAGGTCTGTGCGAGCCACGCATTGTTGTTGTTGGTCTCGCTCAGGTGGCAGTCCGAACACGCGCGCGTCTCGGTCTTCCTCACCGTGTGGGCGAAGTGCGTGTTGAAGCACTGGCCGCTCATGCCGTTTGCGGCCACCGTGAGCTGCTGCTTGTAGGCGATGCGGCGCTGCGCGTCCTGCGTCGACACCATGACGGCCGACGACGACCGCACGACGGCGACCTTGTTGTCCTTCACGTCGCCCGACTTGCCGAGCATGAAGACGTCGTCGCGCGCGACCTGCGGATTGTAGGATGCCCAGTTGCGCAGCTCCTTGTTCTCGTAGTGGTGCATGTCGGTGCGCCAGTTCGCCTCCTGCGGCAGGTGGCAACCGAAGCACGACGTCATCCACGAGGTGTGGCACGCGGCACAGTCCATGTTCTGCGTCGTGTGTGCCGGGCTGCCGTCCTGCTTCTTGGCGAGCTTCGCGTAGGCCGCCTTCTCGTTGTACTGCGCGTCGCCCAACGTGCAGGAGTACTTGACCTGCGAGACCTCCCACGCGAGGTCCTTGTAGAGCATCGAGTGCTGGATGATGGTCTCCCGTCCGTTCTCGCGCTTGCGCTCGAACCGCAGGTCGCCGAACGGCGTCTTGATCTTCGCCTCGCCGCGCTCGTCGAGTCGCTGCTTCCTGCTGTCCGCGGCGGCCGTCTCGTTCTTGGCGGCCGGCCCCGAGAAGCGCAGCGTCGCGAGTTCGGTCGCGGTGCCGTGGCAATCCTGGCACTGGATCTGGAGCGCCGCCTGGTACTCCGAATAGAGGTGCGTGTCACCGTGCACGTCCTGCTCGAAGTGGCAGTCGACGCAGTGCATGCCGACTTCGGCGTGCACGTCCTTGAGATGCACGGGCTGGCTGGGCTTGGGCACGAAGCAAGCGCGCTGCTTGGGATCGACGTCCGCAGCAGTGAGCGCCGCACCAAGAGCCGGCATCACGCCGGCGAACTTGTCCTTCTTGTCGTACGCGATCTTGTCGCCGTTGGTGTCGAGCAGGTTGCCCTTCTTGTCCGTCTTGAACACGGCGCGGAAGATCCAGCCATGGCCGTGGTAGTCGGCGAACTGCGTGTGCAAGAGACCCGGGTTGACGTCCTCGGCGACGCGCTCGAGGAACGAACGGTCGCCCCACTTGCCGCGCAACGCCGCGCCCTCGGGGTTGCGATCGAGGATCTCGTGCTGTTCGTGCGCCGACTTCTCCTCCTGTTCGGGCGGCCACATCTTGTCGCCGTCCGTTTCGTACGTCCACATCTGGTAGCCGTAGTAGGTGTTCAGGAAGGAATTCGGCTGGTGCATGTGGCAGACCATGCAGTTGCTCGACGGGATCGACCGCGTGAAGCGGTGCGAGATCGGGTGACCGGGGCGGTCGTTCGGGACGATCGTGGGGTCGGCCTCCGGCGCGGCCCCGCTGGCGTTCCTCTTCATCCAGGCCGCGCGCGCGCCTTGGTTGCCGTGGCCGAGGTTGCCGAACGGCGCGTAGGGTCCCGAGTGCACCGGGTCGCGGTCGTTGGCGTAGACCATGTGGCACGCCGAGCAACCGCTGGAACGGAAGTCGCCCGGCTGGTCGTTGGTGCCGAACATCGACAGGTGCGGATCGTTGAGGCGCGTCTTGTGCACGTTCAAGGTCGGCAGGTCGACGCGGTTGCCGGTGCCGAGGCCGCGGTCCGACGAGCGGTTGTTGGGTCGACCTGCGTCCTCGAACTTGTCGGGCACGCCAGGCACGGGCGACGACAGGCCATTGAGACCGAGCCCGACGCCGCCGAGGCGGCTGCCCTTCTCGAAGATGCGGAACACGTTGCCAGGCTGGGTCACTTCCCAGTGCGGCAGCGGTGCCGCGACCGGCGACCAGCTGTGCTGCTGCAGTTCCGCCGCAGTGGGCGCACGATCCGGCTTGCCTGCTTCGCGCACGATGTGATTCACCATCTGCGGCGTGCCGTCGGGGCCGTACGACTCGCCGAGGATCGAACGCTTCGTGCTGACGATGCCGTTCGCGTAGGTGACCGTGCCCCAGAAGTGCTGGGACGTGGTCATGAGCGACTTCATCACGCGCAGCGTCTCGGCCACGTGGCACGGGCCGCACGTCTTGTTGGCGACGCGCAGGTCGCCTGGATTGACGAACTGGATCCATTCCTCGCTCTCTGCCAGGGTCGTCGTGTAGAGGCGCTCGGGATTTGCCGAGTCCTTCCAGGCCTTCTGAAACCTGGGTTTGGGGTGCGCGCCGGCCGCGTCTTTCCTGGTCGCATCGCCGCCGTGGCAGTCCACGCACGACGCCTTGCGCCCGGCCGGGTGGGGATCGTCGCAACCCTTGTGGCAATCGATGCACGAACCGTCCGCCTGTTTGCCGATCTGC
>JAYUCN010000427.1:0-11230 GCA_043740335.1 Planctomycetota bacterium | reverse complement strand
CCGTCGACCCCAACGCCGTCGCCGTGATCAACCCGTCCCCCCGATACGTCGCCAGCTCCGCACTGCCTCGGAATGCGCGCAGCATGATCATGCCGCCGACCGCGGCACGACTCACCACCACGTCGTTCAACCCCAACACCGGCGCCGTCGTCACCCCATCCAACCCCACCATCGAACACCAGAACATCAACCGCTGCTCTTCGCGCAGTTGACCCGCGAGCAGCATGTCGAGCGCCTGCTGCGTCTGTTCGTACTCGAACGCCGTCAGGAACCCCAATCGCCCGCGATTGATGCCGAGCGTCGGCCGCTGGTTCTGCCCCATGCGCCGCGCCGTCGCCAGCAGCGAACCATCGCCGCCCCACACCACGACCCAGTCCGCCGCGCGTTCTTCGAGCGACGACTCGCGGTCCATGACGATCTCCACCTCGCACCCGCGCCCCGCAAGCCACGTCGCGTGATGCTGGATGAGCGCCTTGCTACCGCCTTTGCGTTCGTCGCCGACGAGCAGAATGCGCTTCCCGGCCGACTTCGGCATCACAGCCTCAACGCACCGCTTTCCCGGTGAAAACCGATGCCGTCTTCTCGGCGAGGAAGCGCTCGGCGACGTGCGCCGCCGTGAGCCCGCAGTGTTCGAGCACCTGGTTGCGGCTCATGTGGTCGAGGATCTCGTCGGGAACGCCCATGACCTGCACGGCCGCCCGCACCGGCCCGTGGGCCGCGAGGCACTCCAGCACCGCGCTGCCGAAACCACCGACGCGCGAATGGTCCTCGAGCGTGACGACGCGGTCGTGGCGGTCGCAGACGGCGAGCACACCCGCTTCGTCGAGCGGCTTGCAGAAGCGCGCATTGACGACCGCGATGTGCACACCGCGCTTGTCGAGCATCGCCGCTGCCTCCAGCGCCGTCTGCACCATGTGCCCGTACGCGATCACCGCACCATCGTTGCCCTCGCGCAGGATCTCGAGGCGACCAAGCTCCAGCGGCTGATGCCGGCCGTGCCAGCCCACGAGTTCGTGATGGCTCGGCGCGTTGCCGCGCGCATAGCGGATGCCGCTCGGTCCCGGCAGCGTGATCGCGAACTGCAGCATTTCGTGCAGCTCGGGCCCGTCCTTCGGCGCCATGAGCACGATGCCCGGCATGCAGCGCAGGTAGGCGAGATCGTAGATGCCGTTGTGTGTCGCACCGTCCTCGCCGACGAGACCGCCGCGGTCCATCGCGAACACGACCGGCAGCCGCTGCAGGATCACTTCCTGGAAGACCTGGTCGTAGCCGCGCTGGAGGAACGTCGAGTAGATCGCGCAGACGGGCCGCATGCCCGACGTCGCCATGCCCGACGCCATCGCCACGGCGTGCTGCTCGGCGATGCCGGCGTCGACGAAGCGGCCGGGGAACTTGTCGCGGAACTCCATGAGGCCCGTGCCGTCGGGCATCGCCGCCGTGATCGCGATCACGCGCGGATCCTTCTCGGCGAGCTGCTGCATGCCTTCGCCGAACCACTCGGTCCACGAACGGCCAGGCCTGGTGACGGGCACCACGGGCTGCAGCACGCATGGCTCGACGGGCACCTTCTCGGGCTTCTTCTTCGGTTGGGGCTTGGCCGCATGCGCGCGGTCGTAGCGATCCTCACTGCCCGGCACGCCCTTGCCCTTCTCCGTGCGCACGTGCATGAGCACGACGCCGTCGAGTTTCTGCGCCGCGGCGAGCGCGTCGAGCAGTTCGTCGGTGTTGTGCCCGTCGATGGGCCCGAAGTAGCGGAAGCCGAGTTCTTCGAAGATGTGGCCCGGCATCACCATGGTCTTCACCATGTCGACCGCCTCGCCGAGCTTCTGGTCGAGATCCTTGCCGACCACGGGGATCGACTGGATCAGGTAGTGCATCGCGTCCTTGGCACGGTTGTAGAAGCTGCCCGAACGCAGCTTGTTGAGGTGCTTCGACAGCGCGCCCACCGTCTTGGCGATTGACCAGCGGTTGTCGTTGAGGATGACGAGCAGGCGGTCCTGCTCGAGCGAGCCCGCGTAGTTCAGCGCTTCGAAGGCGACACCGCAACCCATCGCCGCGTCGCCGACGACGGCCACCGCGTGGCGCTTGCGGCCTTGCATGCGATCGCCCATGGCGATGCCGAGCGCCGCCGACGCGGCCGTGCCCGCGTGACCCATGAGGTAGACGTCGTAGGGCGATTCCCACCGGTTGCTGAAGCCGCTGAGGCCGCCCTTCTGGCGCAGCGTGTGGAAGCGCGCCTTGCGGCCGGTCAGCAGCTTGTGCGGGTAGCACTGGTGGCCGACGTCCCAGACGAGGCGGTCGTCCTTGAAGTCGAACAAGTAGTGCAGCGCTACGGTGAGTTCGACGACACCCATGCCCGAGCCGAGGTGCCCACCCGTTACCGAGACCGTGTCGAGGATGACCTTGCGCAGTTCGGCGCAGAGCGCCGGCAGTTGCTCACGGGGGATCTTCTTGAGGTCGTCGGGGTTGTCGACCTGGTCGAAGAGGGGGGTCTGCGAAGGTTGGTCCAAATCCGGCTCCACACAGTCATGCGGGACGTCGAGACGCGCCGCCGAGGGTGCTCAGCGACGACGTTCCACGGCGTAGAACGCGACATCTTGCAGCAGGTCGACGGCTGCGTCCAGCACGCCCCGCGGAAGACCGCGGCAGGTCGAAGTGGCGGCAGCCACGACGGCGGCGAGGCGGGCGGCCTCTTCGGCCAACTGTCGCGCGGTCGCAAGGCTCTGTTCCAGCCCTACCATGGCGGGCCAGGTCAACTTGCCCAGGGCCACGTCGGCCAACGGGTTCTTGCCCAGCTCCGTGGCCGTGCCCGTCAGGTCGAGGCAATCGTCGGCGATCTGGAAGGCCCGGCCGAGCAGGTCGCCGTAGCGCCGCAACGGCTCGAGCACGACGTCGGGAGCGCTGCCGGCACCGGCTCCCGCATGTGCGCCGACGAGCAGCGACGCCGTGATGAGGGCGCCAGTCTTGTGGTCGTGGATCCACTGCACACGCGCGAGGCTGTGTTGGCTGCGGTCGCCCTCAGCTGCGAGGTCCGCGACCTGACCACCCACCATGCCAAGGCTGCCGGCTGCGCGCGCCAGTTCGACGACGGCTGCCGGACCCGCAGTCGCGGCCCCTTCGAACGCAACCGTCAACAGCGCATCGCCCGCGAGCAATGCCAGCGCCTCGCCGTAGACCCTGTGACAGGTCGGTCGACCGCGCCGCAGTTCGTCGTCGTCCATGCACGGCAGGTCGTCGTGCACGAGGCTGTAGGTGTGCAGACACTCGAGTGCTGCGGCCGCGCGCAGCGCCACGTTCGGATCGCCGCCGATGGCGCGGCAGCCGAGCAGGGCGAGCATCGGGCGCAAGCGCTTGCCGCCCGGAAACAGCGCGTAGTGCATCGCCTCGTGCAACCGCTGCGGCACCGTCGTCGGCGCCGGCAGCAGTCCGAGCAGCGCGTTCTCGACGGCCGGCGACCATTGCTGCACGAACGCCAGGAACGCGCCCGACGGCGCCGGTGCGTTCACTTCGACACGACCATGCCGAACATGGCATCGGTCGCCTGCTTGCAGGTCACGGACGGGAGCAGCATGCGATAGCCCTCGGCAGTGATGGTCGACTCCACGCCTCCGCTGCGCAAGGCACCATCCTGGAGCAGCAACGAAACGACGCCGGCCGTCTGGTCGACTTCGATCGCCAGGCGCGCGCAGTGAGCGCTCGACAGCAGCCGGAGCCGGTCGTCGGTGCCGACCACCTCGGCCGTGAGGAACCAGCCATCCTGCATGCCGCGGAAACGGCTCACGCGCAGCCGGTGCTGGGTCGCCGCCATCGCCAGCAGGTGGTCGAACCGCTCCAGCCATTGCCGCCGCGTGATCGGATCGACGTCGGTCGTTTTGCGCCCGGCCCCGGGGTCGCGCTCCGGGTAGACCCCATCGGCGCGGATCAGCAAGGGCAGCCGCTCTTCGAACCGACGCCCGTCGACCGACGCGAACACGATCTGCCAACCGTCCTCCGGCAGTTTCAGCCGCTCGCCGCCTGCCGTACGGAACCCGTCGAAGAGTTTCAGCACGAGCCGGCCGGTGCCGCGGTCGAGTTCGGCCGTCATGCGATCCGCGCGCACGAACACCACGCCCAGTCCATCCGCGTCGGCGTCGAGCAGTTCCACTTCGTGCAGGCCATCGCCATCGAGACGCCGCGCCGAGAGGAAGCGCTGGCCGACGAACCCTTCGGCGCGCAGACACTCGTGCAGCGCCTGCAACGACAGGCGCACCCCCTCGGGGATCGGGGCAGAACTGCGCGCCGCCGCTGCCTCTGCCTCGGCCGAGGTCCTGGCGATCACTTCGTTGTGTTGCTGCAGCGTCTCCGTCATCGCCTTGACCTGGGCCTGGCTCGCGACCAGTTCCGCTTCGAGGCGCGCCACCGCGGCCGTGTCGGTCGTCACGGGCGGTACCGGAAACAGAGGACGCGCGGATGCGATTGCGGCCGCCGCCGCGGCCTTCTGCGCGGCCCGTGCTTCTCCCTCGTAGCGGCCCGCCAGCTCGGCCAGACGCCAGGTCTCGCCGACGAGACCGCCGATGATCGCGAGGCCGAGCACCTGACAACAGATCGAGAGCCAGCGGCGCATGGTGGAAGCACGTGGACGAACGCCGAGCCTCTGGTCTTCCAAGCACCGAGCGAGCATCCAGGGCCTGCTCAGGCATCGGCGAAGACCGCGCAACGGCTCACCATCACCAGGGCAGCGCCTTGTTCTTGTTGTACCAGGCCTGCCACTCGCGGAAGGTGGCGAAGTTCTGGCGCGTGAGTTTGGACAGCGTCGAGTTCCACTTGTCCTGCACCGACGCCAGATAGTCCTGGGCGTTCTGCGCCTCGATGTTCGACGAACCCAGCTGCGAGGCCTTCTCGGCGAGTTCGCCGTACTTGATCATGAGATCGCTGACGATCTCCTTGCGGAGAGCCTCCTTCGACTCGTCGAAGTTGCCGAGCGCTTCGCCGGCCGCGGCAGCGAGCGCCGGTTCCTTGTTGGCCACCGCCTCCTTGCTGAGGAACTTCACCATCGACTCGTCCTTCGTACGGCCCAGGTTCTTGAGGAGCTGCTCACGCAACGGGACCCACTCCTTCTTCTCGGGGAAGCGCTTGCTCGCGTACGCATCCTTGAGCACCTTCGCCCCTTCCGCACCGCAGTAGCCGAGTGCCGCCGCCGCCCCCGTGTAGAGTTCGGTCTTGTCGTGCGGGCGCACCTTCGGCCCCAGCGTGAGCACGGCATCGAGTGCCCTCACGATCGCCTGTTGATCCTTCGGGTCGACCCCTGCCTTCGACTTCTGGAGCAGCACGTCGATGACCTGCAGGCCCTCGGCGTCGCGCGCGAACTTCTTGTCCTGCACGATCTCCTTCAGCGTGACGATCTTCTCGGCGACTTCCTTGTCGGGGCCCTTGGCTGCAGGATCCTGGGGCAAGCCCGCCGCTGGCAGCAAGGCCAGCAGAGTGACCAGAGCGAACAGGTAGCGGAACAGCGAACGGTTCATCGGCACCTCCGGGGTGGTATCGGCCGGCGGCCAGGGTGGCACTGCACCGAGCCGGCCAACGGCATCTGGATACAATTACCGTGCCCGGCCAGTTCGTGCGCGAGAACTTGGCGTACGACGCGACCGTTCCTGGCCTTTTGGCCCGAACACGTCAGGGCAGCCGGTCCAGCAACCGCCGCGCGGCCTGCCGCACGAGGTCTCTGGCGACGGTGTGCCATCGGCTCGGCGCGCTGGCCGTTGGCGACAACCCCAACGCAACCAGTTCCGCCGTGAGTTCGCGCCCGAGCTCCGAGAAGCCGCGATGGTGCGGCGACGCTGCCCCAGGGTCGTGCAGGAAGTCGGCGATGTGGGCGAGCACGAGTTCCGTGTGCGGCGAGACGGCGAGCGAAGCCAGCTCGGCGCGGCGTTCCATCTCGGCCTCGATGGCGGACGGTGAGAGACCGAACTGCAGCAGCAGGCCCAGGCTCCGCCAGAGGTTGCTCTCCACGGGCAGGTAGTGGAAGGAATCGACGAGGTGTTGCCGTTCGTGGTGCCGGATCGTGTCGAGGATGGCGGCCTCGAGGTCCGTGTCCTGTACGGGTGACAGCACGCACAGACGCCACGACACGTCGAGCGGGTCGTTGCCCGCCCCCTGCGGCAAGGGGTCGGTGAGGATGACATTGCCGTCTTCGGCGGCCACGCGCCGCCGATCGGCCACCGTGCGGGCCCATTCGCGCACCGCGTCGAAGTCGATGAGGAAGTGGTTCAGCAGCGCCACGCCGGCCAGGTCGCCGCCGAGCACGCCCGCGAGTGCCCGCACGTCGCGGTCCATGCCGACGACCTCGAAGCAGCGGCCGGGCAGCTCGAGGTCCGGGCAAGCGGGCAACTCCGCGAGCGACAGCCGCACGACCAGCATGCCTTCCGCCGTGCCACCGGCGCGACGACCGAGCACGAAGTGACGGTTGTAGCGATCGAAGTGCGCGGCCAGGCCACCCGTGAACGGATCGAGCATCTCGCCGATCATCGGCACCGAGAACACCGTCGGCTGGCCCACCACGTCCTGTCCGAGTACGCGCAGCGACAGGTCGCGCAAGCGTTCGATCACGGTCGCGAGCGAAGCACTCGAACGGGTCTCGTAGCCGTGGTAGAGCAGTCGACGCAGGCCCGCTTCGAACGCCAGTTGGCGGCGCACTTCGTCGCGCAGCGGCAGGATGCGCGAACCCGCATCCGGCCAGCGATGTAGCGCCACTTCGGCCAGCAGTTCGACCTCGACGAGCCAGCCCACGTCGCGCAGACTTTGGAGCAGAGCGACTGCCTGGTCCACCGAGGCCAAGGCATCGCCTGCTTGCCACGGCCCGTGCAGCAACTGCAGCCAGCGGCCGCGCAGCTGGTTGGGCTCGGCCAGCACGATCGGTTCGGGCACGTCGGCGGCAACCAGGGCGAGGAACGCGGCAACCTCGCCGAAGCCGAGCAGCAGGCGCCGCTGCAGTTGGCGCAGCGAGGGCGACCGCGCCGACACGGCGCGGCCCTCCAGCAGCGAGCGCACGGCCAACGGCTGGTGCATGCGCTGGAGCACTTCGGCCAGCACCACGGCCCCGTCGCCGGCCCCGAAGGCGCGCAGGCGGTCGGGATCTTCACGCAACGCGTCGAGCACCGAGGCCACCTGGTCGTCGCTGGCGCCGGACTGCAGCCAGCCGGCGACGAGCGCCTGTACGCCCGGGTCGAACGGCCGCTGCCGCAGGGCGGCGAGCAGCGCCGCCCACGCCTGCGGGCGATCGTTCTTGGCGAGCGAGATCTGGGCGAGTCCCAGTTCGCCGACCCCCGGCACGCGGGTGTCTTGCTGCAACTTGCGATACACGGGGATCGCCGCGTCGTAGTCCTCGCGTTCGCGCAGCAGCGCGGCATAGGCGATGGCGACCAGCGGATGGCCATCGGTGGCCGCGTAGAGCCGTTCGTAGATCGCGATCGCATGCGCCGGGTCGGACTCTCGCAGCGTGTGCGCGAGCCCGAGCCACGGCCACAGGGCCTGCGGCTCGATCGCCGCGGCGCGCGCGAAGCAACGCAGTTTCTGGTCATGCTCGGGCCCGATGCGCCCGAACAGGTAGAGCGCTTGCGCGTCGTCCGCATCCTGCTCGAGGGCTCGTTCCGCTTCGTGCCACAACCGGCCCAGCCGCCCCCGTTCGCGCAGGATGTCCTGGCGCAGCCTCCGGGCATCGACGTGGCGAGGGTGTTCGGCCAGCACCGGCTCGAGCAGGGCGAGCGCCGGCCGCGGTTGGCCGCGCTCGACCAGTCCGCGCGACGTCATCACGACACGATCGGCCTCTGCCTCCGTCCACGGCAGGTCGAGGATCGCGGCGGGCAGCCCTTCGCGCAGCAAGGAAGTGCAGGCAACGGCAAGGGTACCGAGGAGCAGCAGGGAACCGACAGGACCGCGCATGCGCGAGTCTTACGCACCCGCAGCACCGCCGTCGAGCCTGCGGGGCAGAGACCAACGCGCACGCCGGGAAAGGCAATCCCGCGGTGTTGCGAGGCACCGCGGGCGCCCGACCGCTGGCGGCCACCCCCATGGCCACCACGCAGTGCTCACCTGACGGCCGCCAGGCCCCCACCCGGCGGACGTCAGTGCGCAGACCCCCTGATCCCGCACAGTCTGCACAACACCATGTCCATCTCCCCTGACGGCGTCACGGTGCGCACCTCGTCAATCGGCCCCGCGCGACGCGTTCTTGAAGGCCCTGCACAAGAGCCCATGGCACCGGATCACTGCACCCAGAACTGCGCCACCGCGCCGAGTCCGATCTCGCGGGTGCCGAACAGCGCCGTGATGCCGGACGACCACACGCGACCGACCGGTTCCCAGCCGCAGACCTGGACCTTGCTCGCGCGGCTCGTGACCAGACCGAGCGCGTTCGCCGGCGCATCGAAGGCAGCGGCCTGGAACCGGATCCATTCGCCGAGTGCTTGCGGCGAATTGGGCACGACGAACGGGAACACCGCGCTGCCATCGCCGGCGGCGAGGGAGTACCAGGACCCCGCCACATCGATCGAGAGGTAACAGCCCGGCCCACCGAGCGCCTGCAGACTTTGCGGCAACACCATACCCGCCCACGGTCCCGACTCGATCGTGCCGAGCGCCAGCACGACGATCGCACCCGGCGACGCATCGAGCACACGCGCCACCCATGGTCGACCCCAGATCACCTGCGTCGTCGCACTCTCGACGCGCAACGGCAACCCGCTCGACTGCGGGCACGACAGCGGACCGACCGGCACCTCGGGGCTGTCGCAGACATAGGTCACGTCGAGCGAATAGCTGCCCGGCGGCTGACCGTGCACGATGATTTCGAGCAGCAGGCCGCCGTTGGCCGGGTTGTACGCAAACGGCACCGCGAGCGGGATCGACGGCAGGAACGGACTCGGCGTCGCCGGCACCGCGTGGGCTGGCAGCAGAAGCAGCTGCCGCGGCAGCACCACGGTTTCGTCGGCGCCGCGGTTCTGCGCGAAGTCCACGTTCAAGCCGAGCAGCGAGACCGCCATCGTCGACATGTGCATCTCACAATCGACAAGCTTGCTCGCGGCGGTCGAGCCGCCATCGATGCGAAAGGCCACTGCGGTGATGGTGACGGGGCCGCTGAACAACACCGCGTCGTAGGCGTACTGGACCCGCGTCGGGGTGCTGCGGCCGAACGGCACGTTGGTGCTGCCCGTGCCTTCCTGGCCCGCGTGCGACGCCGGCACCGGCAGCGGTGTCTGCGCAACCACTGGCACGATGGACAGGAGCAGCAGCAGGCTTCGTCGGTGGACCATGGCAACGCAGCATCGACCGGCCGAAGGCCCGCCCTTGACCTCCGCTGGCATCACGGCCGAAGAAGGGCTGCTTGCCAAAGCCCGACGACCGTCCCCTGGGTGTGCTGACTCTGCTCGGCGACCCGACCCCGATGCAGGCACTGCTGCGGCTACTGCAGAGTGAAGGCATCGTGGTCGACGTGGCCACCGACATGGCCAGTGCCCGACGCCTGTTCTTCGGGGCCGGCGGGCACGACTGCCTCGTGCTCGCACCCGACGTGCGGCCAGGTCTTGCCGCCCAGGTCCTGCACGCGTTGCGAACGGTCGATCCGGACCTGCCGACGGCCACGTTCGGTCCGTACGTGCGGCGCTCCGACTCCCCGACGCGCACCGCGATGCTGGCCGGATTCCATCCGAGTTCCCGCGCCGGTGCTGGCGCCCTGTTGCGATTCCTGCGCGCGTTGCGACTCCGCTGACTCAGGAGTTGTCCAGCGGCTTGCCGCCAGCCCCCAGCAGACCGGCCAGCCTCGCCAGCCCGCGGGCGACGAGACCTCGCACGGCCGCTTCGGTGATACCCTTCTGCCGCGCGATCTCCTGATAGCCGAGGCCAGCGATGCGCGACAGCAGCACGGCGTCCCGCTGCGCTTCCGGCAGCAGCTGAAGGGCCGCCTCGACGCGGGTCAGTTCTTCCTTGGCCCCGGCAACGCGCGACGGCGTGAGCGAGCCATAGCTACCGAGCACGGCGGCTTCTTCGCTCTCGGTCGGCAGCGCTTCGACGCGGGCCTGGTCGCGCTTCTCCTGCTTGTGGTAGCGATAGCGGTCGACCACCTTGCGCGCGGCCTGCAGGAACAGGTAGGCGCGGAACTGCTCCTCGCCGTGGAACTCCAGCCGACCCAGATCGCGCAGCACCTCGCGGCACACCGATTGGGCCAGATCGCGAACCGATTCGCGGCCGGCCAATTCCCCGCCGATCTTGGCGCGCAGGAAGGCGACCAGTGCTGGCAGGTTCTGGGCGAACAACTCGTCGTGGGCAGCACGATCACCGGTCGCCGCGGCCTGGAGCTTGGTCTCGAAATCGTCGGACAATGGCATCTCCGCGCGTGTGCATCGCACCCGCACAGGGGACAGCGGTGCTGCGCCTGGTTCCGTTCGCCGGTCCGAAAAAAATCGGCGTGGCCGTCACGCCAACGAACGGATGGGTTGGCTGACGGGATTTGAACCCGCGACCCCCAGGACCACAACCTGGTGCTCTAACCAACTGAGCTACAGCCAACGTACGCCGTCACCGCGGGACACGCGGCAGTGCGCGCACGACAACGGGGCGAAAAGTCTGCCGCTCGTTCCCGCACGGGTCAAGCGATCGTCCGAAAGCCGCGCGCCAACGCTTGCACGCTGAAACCCTGCTCGCTACCGTCCCCGCCCCAACCCTGCGCCTCCGTAGCTCAGCTGGTAGAGCAGCGGATTCTTAATCCGCGGGTCGAAGGTTCGATCCCTTCCGGAGGTACCAAACGCGAGGCGGCCATCGTGCTCGGCACGGTGGCCGTTTCTGCTTCCTGAGTGCCGTGCATGACCGGGCACCGGCGCCAAAGCCGGAACTACAGATCGGCGCGCGCGGCCGTCTCCGACACCGGCGAATGCGGGGCGTGCACGGGCACCTTCGGCAGATGCAGTGAGAAGGTCGTGCCGCTGCCGACGACGGACTCGAACGTCACCGAGCCGCCATGTCCCTGCACGATCTCCTTGACGATGTGCAGTCCGAGCCCGGTGCCGCTGATGCCGCCCGTGTTGCTGCCGCGCTCGAAACGACGGAACAGCCGCGGCCGGTCCTGGTCGGGAATGCCGATCCCGTTGTCGCGCACGCCAATCGTCCATTCGCCCTCGCGGTCCTCGGCGAACACATGGATGACCGGCTCCTTGTCGTTCGGCCCGTAGGTGATCGCGTTGCCCAGCAGGTTCATGAACAC
>JAYUCN010000426.1:0-11270 GCA_043740335.1 Planctomycetota bacterium | reverse complement strand
GGCTTCGTTGACGAGGTCGGCGTAGCCGGCACTGGCGAGCGACTTCAGCAGGATGCCGGTGCGCCTCGGTTCCGTGGCGGTGCGCAGTGCTGCGTGGATCTGCAGGCAGCAGCGGCGATGCAGATCCGGGTCATGCGCCCCGAGCGTCGCGGTTCCGTGGCCGAAGGCGAGCAGGGCCGTCTCGGCCCGGTCGGTCGTCGCGTACACGTGGGACCAGAGCGCCGCGAGCGTCGCCTCGGTCGGTTCGGGAACGTCACCGATCGCGCGCAGTGCGCCGCCTCGGCGAGCAGGCGCGGCAGTCGCATCCGCTGCGATCGTGGCCAGCGCGTCCTGACACCCGGCGTCGCCGCAACGCGCGAGCGCCTGCAGCAATCGCGCGCAGGCTCGCTCGGACCTCGATGATGCGTGAACGAGCAGGGGGAACGTCGCTGCCAGTTCTGGATGTGCCTGCAGCAGATCGCGCAGCAAGAGGACCATGTTCACGTCGTCGTCGCCGGCGTCGAGCGCGGCGAGCAGTCCGGCCAGCTGCTGGTTGGCGGTGGGGGCGGCTGCAAGCGGTTGGCTCTGGGGCTCATGCCCGACGCGATGCACCTCGCGCGTTGGCTCGCGGCTCGGAGCGCAGTGGGCGCAGTCGGCAGTCGACGCTTGCACCCTGGTGGTGCAGATCACCGCGACTGCGGCCGGCGGCAGGGGATCGCTGCCCGAAACGACGACGGGCACTGCAGCCAGAACGGCCGCAGTGCCCACCAGCAGGAGAAGCAAGATGCGCCCGTTCACGGCAGTTCGAAGCACAGGCCGCCGAAGCCCGGGTTGGAGGTCGAGCGCGCGACGAGCACCGTCGCCGGCGTCTGCCGCGGGCCAGTGAAGTTCAGCAGCGCCGCGTTGAACCGCAGCACACCCGAGTCGGTGCCACCGGCATCGCCGCGCTCGGAGTTGACGAACAGGTTGCCGTCGCGGTCGAAGGCGATGCCACCCGGCTTGCGCACGGTGCGGCTCGTCGCGGTCGCGTTGCCGTCGGACTCGAGCGAGGCGTCGGGCGTGACCGGCCGCGTGGCGGCAGCCGCGGGCAGTGCTGTGCTCGCGGCACTGAACCGGGCGATGTTGAGCCCGTCGTTGCTGGCGACCCAGAGCGAGCCGTTCGCGTCGAAGCGCAGTCCTTCGACGAACACGAACGCGGTCGACGTCAGGGTCAGACGCGGGGTCACCAGCCCGCCGGCCGCCTGCTGGTCCGGCGTGAACACCACGACGGAGTTGTTGGCGACCACCGAACTCGCATTCGAGAGCCAGAGGTTGCCGGCCGCGTCGAAGACGATGCCAGCAGGAGTGTCGAAGCCGATCCCCTGCAGGATGCGGTTGGGAGTCGTCGGACCCGATTGGTCGAGGTTGGCCGGCGCGTACATCTCGAGCCGTCCACCCGCCGCAACCCAGAGATTGTTCAGCCGATCGAAGGCGAGGCCGGTCGCGTTCTGCAGGCTCGCGCCGTTCGAGTCGATCACGACCTGCGGTGTGGGTTGCCCCGAGGTCTGGATCTGAGCGCGGCCGTACTTGAACAATCGCGCGCCGAGGTTGTCGGTGACCCAGAGGGCCCCCGTCGCGTCGAACGTTGCGGCGTTGGGCCGGCTGCCGGCCGGCAGCGTCACGACCACGTCGGGGGCATCCGTGCGGTCGGCCTGCAGCGAGGCCAGGTTCCAGGCGCGCAACTCGCCGGCGTTGTAGTTCGGCACCCACAGGCGGACGAAGGCCGGCGTCGCGCCAGGACCACCACCGCCAGGAGCCGGCGGATTGGCGGGAGCGGGAGCTGGCGCGGGAGCGGGGGTGTTGCCGCCGCCGCCACCGCTACTGCAGCCGGCCAGCATGAGGGCGGAAAGGGAGAGGGGGATCGAAAAGGACGAGGTCGAGACGATGTTCTTGATGAAGGGCATGGCGGGCAGGAACCGCTCCGCCGGCGACGTGTTGCACATCTTCGCGGGGTGCCCTGCCACCAATTGCCCGTGGCGCGGTGGCGCCCACCTTGCTTCACTGTGTTGCATGAAATTGCCGGGTGCGGAGCGCATGAAGCTGCTCAAGTTCGTGTGCTCGTTCGTCTGGACCGATCTCGTGGTCGCTCAGGCGGAACGCGATCTGGTCATGCGCATCGTCGGGCACCTGCAGTTGACCGACGCGGAGACAAGGCAGGTCAAGCAGTGGTTGGCTGTGCCGCCGGCCATCGACGAGGTCGATCCGGCCGCCATTCCCAAGGCGCACCGCCAACTCTTCCTCGAGGCTGCGGAACTCGCCGTCAAGGCAGACGGCCGCGTGGTGCCGGCAGAGCGCGACTCGCTCGCCATCTTCCGCGATCTGCTCGACGCGTAGCACGTCGAGGGCCTCGTCGCCGTGGCTTCAGAACTCGCTGCGGTAACGATCCCACATGCGCTCGGCGAACGGGTTCCACGATCGCGTCCATTCGCCCTTCGACTCCACCTGCATGTAGCGGTCGACATAGTCGAACAGCGGGTCGTGCCCCCAGGCCTCGCGCAGCCCCATGATGCGCACAGCGAGGACGGCGCCGTGCCACACGTTCGCCGTGCAGCAGCGCCGGTAGGGGTCGCCGGTCCACGTCTTCACGTCGAGGCTCGGGTCGTCGGCGTGGCGGTTGCCCCATTCGGGCAGCCCGACATCGTCGGGACCGTAGCCGCCGTGGCCGAAGTTCCAGACGCCGGTGGTGGTCTCGGCGATGACGAAGGTCTGCGCGTCCTCGGCAAACGCGAACTGCTGCTCGCGCACGCACCGCAGGATCTCCTCGTCGCGCAGCAAGGCACCGGCGAGCAGCACCGGGAACTTGCGCCCGCTGCCGCTGCCGCCGTCGGCGAGGAAGCGGCCGCCGTTCTTGACCACGCCGTAGAGGTCGATGCCGATCTGGACCATCGCGATGGCGAGCGGACGCTTCTGCGACAGCTCCTGGTCGAGCTGCAGCACCAGGGCGCCCTGACCGACGAGGTCGGCGATGTCGCGGCCGTAGTCCGGCATGTTCTCGCGCGGGTGCAGGAAGCGTCCAGTCCAGCCCGTCACGTGATCGAGCCAGGTGCGTTCGAAGTGCTCGAGCAATTCGGCCGACGACGGGACGCCGGGCGGGGCCTCGAGCCGGGCCAGTCGCGTGAGGTCGAGGTCCTTGGCTACCCACCGGCAGCGCTTGTCGGTGCCGCAGTAGGGCGGGCGAAATGCGTCGACGGGCGGCGGTTCGGCCAGACACGTGAGCACGGCACACGCTTCGAGCTGCGGCATCTGGCCGGGCAGCGGCTGGCTCGTCGTCGAGACGAGCGACGAGCCAGGCAGCAGGTGCAGGGGGTGCGTGCTCGAGATCCCGAGGCCCACGTTCGCAGCGGCGTCGTAGCGGGGGCCGCTCTCCGCACCGAACATCGCGTTGTCGTAACCCTGAAGCTGCGCCCGTGGATCGGGGTTGATCACCGAGCCGTGGCGGATGCGGCTGCCGTCGTGGAGGCTGTGGGGTTTGATGGCGACCACGTCGACGGGGCCCAGGACCCACCAGTCGCCGTTGACGAAGCGCCCGCTGGCGACGGGCCGGTCGAACGTCCAGGTGATGCCGAATCGTTCCACGGCGGCGAGGCTGCCCAGTCCCGCTGCGCCCGGTCCCGCCGGGCTCGCGCTGGCGCTGGCCGTGGTCGCCTCGGCGACGGCGCCGATGACGACGCCGTCGCTCGTGGAAACGGCGCTGCGGTTCCCGGCGATGTCGAAGGCGCGAACGTTCACGTGCAACACGATCCCGACCGGCAAGTCGACGCCCCGCGTGACCGCCTGGGTGGCGCCGCCGACGCCGGTCCACGGCATCACGTCGATGGCACCCGGGCTGGTGCCGACGCTCCATTCGTAGATCACGGCGCGGCCTTCGGGATCGATGAAGGGATCCCAGTTGGCGAACAAGGAGCTGTGCACTTCCTGACGGTCGAGATCCGCACCGATACCGTCGCGAACCGAGGCCACCGCGGGTGGGCTGTCCTGATGGTGTGGCCCGGTGAGCGCCGTGGAGCAGGCACACAGGGCCAGCAGTGCTGTGACCGGTGCCTGGCCGAAGCATCTTGATCGCCACTCGCTGGCCGGCCGCGCAGGCCTCGCCGCGACGCTGTCCCAGTTTCCAACAGTCATCACCGGAAAGCCTATCCAAGGGCCGTCTTGCAAGGCAGTCCTGGCTGGCCGCTTCTCGTTTCGAACCTGCGTTCGATTGCGTCAGGAGTGCGGGCGGGGCTGGCCGAAAAGTGGATCGATGGGGCGGTTCGTTTGGGCGGACGGTCGCATCGGGTAGGATCCGGTCCCCGCAAGGTCGACGATCAGGCACCATCGAGTGACCGGGGGACAGGCGACCGCACCATGGATCGCGACCGAATATGACGAAGAACCTCGCAGACGAACTGCAGAGCACGGCGCGGCAGGCGTTGACCGGCATGCATCCGACGCCGCAGGGGGAAGAAGCCGGCGGGCTGCCGTTCCGCCGGCTGCTCGCGGCCGCGTTCCGCGCGCGCTACCTCGTGTTCGGCACCACGCTGTTCGGCCTCCTGGTCGGCGCGTTCCTCGCGATCACGACGCCCAACACCTACTTGAGCACGGGCAAGTTCCTGTTCACAGCGTCGGGCGCGGAGTCCCAGCGCGTCGACATCCGGCGCGCGACCGAGACGAGCCAGGAGACGATCGGCACGGCTGCGACCTACATCCTGAACACCGACAACCTGCTGGGGGAAGTGGTGAAGACGTTGGGGCCGGCGCGCATCCTGGCTCCGTACCAGCCCGGCTCGGGCGAGGAGTCGGGCGCCAAGGCTTTCTTCTATCGCGTGCAGCGCGACTGGAACGCCACCAAGGAGAGCGATCTGACGGTGGACGGAGCGCTGAAGCGATTGAAGCGCACGGTGGTCGTCGAACGGCCGCGCTTCACGGATGTGTTGATCGCGACCTGCTCCGCCAACAATCCCAAGCTCGCCCAGGAGATTCTCGACACCTACATGAAGGAGGCAATCGCCTACCACATCAAGCAGTACGACGACCCCAAGGCTTACGAAGAATTGCACATCCAGTACGAGGCGGCGAGGGTGAACAGGGATACGGCCCAGAAGGCGAAGCGGGACTTCCTCGATCGGCAGGCGGGGGTTCTGGATTTCGACGCCGAGCTGCGCAAGCTCAAGGACGCGGATAGTGACGCGAACGCCGACCTGCGCAAGATCGACAGTGAGGCGAAGGTTGCCCGAGCGATCGTCGAGAATCTCATGGCGCAGCTCGGGGACAAGGCAACCCTGCCGCAGTTCAAAACGGAGTCGCGCAAACCCGACACGACGCAAGATGAGGCGGAGTACGCCAGGCGTCGACTCTCGCTGAGCCTCGAGCTGCAGCGGGCCAAGGGGCTGGGTGATACGGAGGGCGTCAAGAAGCAGGAGAAGCAGCTGGCGGAGTTCGAAACCAGCGTGGCTTTCCTGCGCAAGCAGGCCAGCGATACACCGCCCGTCGACGTCCAGGTGGAGAATCCAGACTGGAAGAGCGTCTCGAAGGAACTGGCCGATCGACAGATGCAGCTCAAGATCATGGAAGCGCGCGCCAAGGAGATGGCCGAATCGCGCGGGCCGGCTGCCCGGCAACTGAAGAAGCTCATCGACCTCGAACCCGAGTACGTGAAGGTGCGCGAGGCTTCGCTGAACGCCGACGACACGCTGAAACAGTGCCAGGATCAGTGGAACCTGGCGCAGCAGAAGCGGGCCCTCGGGCTCGGCAGCTTCAGTTCGTTGAAGAAGATCGACGACGCCTCGATGCCGCTCGAGAAGGAAGGGCCCAATCGCGGCAAGCTGCTGCTCGGCGGCTTGTTCGTCGGCCTGTTCCTCGGCCTCGGCATCGTCGTGCTGCGCAGCCTGCCCGACACCGTCGTGCGCACGAGAGACGACCTCGAGCAGATCGAGGGACTGGCCGTGATCGGGGTCATGCCGCGGCTCGACGGCAGCAATCTGCGGCGGCACGTGTCGCTGCGCGAGCAGGGTTGGTGAGGAGGCGCGCATGCACGACGTGATCCACAAGCACGATGCCAAGGGCCTGCGTTCCGAAGTCATCGCGACCGAACTCGGCTACCTGTGGTCGCACCTGCTGCAGCGCGGCGTCGGTGAGACGCACCGCACGATCGGCTTTTGTGCGATTGGCGACGACGAAGGGTCGAACACGCTGGCGGCCAACCTCGCGCTGTTCCTCGGCAGCAAGGGCAAGCGCATCGCCCTCGTCGAAGCGACCATGCGCATCCAGGCGCTTGCGGGCGTGTTCCAGGCCACGCCGAACCCCGGGCTCGCTGAATTGCTGACCGGCCGGTCGGTCATGCGCGATTCACTGCGCCTGCAGGTCGCGGCGGGCGTCGACCTGATTCCGGCCGGCGAGACGAACGACCCGTTCTGGACGTTCACGGGCGACAAGCTGCGCGGCATCCTCAACCAGCTGCTGACCGAACGCGACCTGTGCCTCGTCGACGTGCCCGGCCTCAACCGCGCCCCCGAAGCAAGCTTCGTCGTGCGCGCCCTCGACGCCGTCGTGCTCGTCGTCGAATCCAACCGACACCGCACCGACGTCGTGCGCCGCAACCTGACCTACCTGCGATCGCTCGGCACGCCGGTGCTCGGTTCGGTCGCCAACGAGCTCGTGCACGAAGTGCCGACGCTCGTCCAGAAGCTGCTGTAGCTCGCCCGCGGCCCTCGGCTACAACGCCGAGGTGAAGCCGCCGCGTCTCGCGATCGTCGTGCCGTTGAAGGACGAAGAGGCAGTGGTCGCGCTGTTGGTCTCGAAGCTCCAGACGGTCGCGCAGCAGCTGCGTGCGGTCGCCTTGTGCGAGTTCGTGTTCGTCGACGACGGCAGTGTCGACCGCACGTGGCCACTGCTGCAGGAACTGCTCACCGATCGCGCCGACGTGCGCCTCGTGCAGCACGCGCAGAACGTCGGCATCGCGGCGGCCATCCGCACGGGCATCCTGGCTGTGGACGCGCCGTTGGTCGCTTCGATCGACGGCGACCTTTCGTACGATCCGATGGAGCTCGAACGCATGTTGCCGTTGCTCGATGACGCGGACGTCGTCACGGCTTCGCCCTACCATCCGCGCGGCGGCGTGCACGGCGTGCCGGGTTGGCGCCTGTTCCTGTCGCGCGTGCTGTCGCGCTGCTACCGGCTGCTGCTGCGGTCTTCCATCCACACCTGGACGAGCTGCTTCCGTCTCTACCGGCGCAGTGCGGTCGTCGACCTGCCGCTTGCCAATCCCGGGTTCCTCGGTACGGCCGAACTGCTCGTGCGCGTGCTGCGCCGCGGCGGGCGCGTCGTCGAACATCCGTGCGTACTCGGGGTGCGAACGTCCGGGGTGTCGAAGTTGCGCGTGCTGCGCACGATCCGCGGTCACCTGCGTCTGCTGTGGGACGTCATGCGTGGGCGGATCCGGTGAGCGTGGGTGCCGGCAGGTTCGGCACCTCGCGCGGCCGGCGGCACAGTTCGCCGACGTAGCCGGGGCGGACGAGGCGCACGATCGCCCGCCAGTATAGGTGCACGCGGTGTCGCCGCCCGCACAGCGCGAGCACGCACCAGGCAACGAGTCGCAACGTGTGGCCGAGCAGGAGGCAGGCGCGCACCCACTCCGTGGAGAGGCGCCCGTGCCAGGCGGCGTGGTAGAGCAGGCAGCTCTCGCGGAACGCGAGGAACGTGCGCTCCGCGGCCTGGTCGGCGCTGAGGCCGCCCGCATGCACGAAGCTCGCGTCGGGCAACCAGTGCACGCGGTGCCCCGCCCCCCGCACGCGTTCGCAGAAGTCTGCCTCTTCGAAGTACATGAAGAAGCGTTCGTCGAAGCCACCGATCATCGGCAGCACGCTGGCGCGGATCAGGAACACGCAACCACTCACGCAGTCGACATCGCCGGCGACGGTCGGCATGGCAGCGGCGACGAAGCGTCGGAGGAACAGGGCCTGCGGCAGGTAGTGGCGCGGCAGATGGCGTGTCCACGTGCTGCGCTGCACCGCTCCATGCTCGTCGACGATGCGCGGTCCGAACACCGCGGCCCCGGGCACACCCTCGGCGGCCGCGAGCAAGGTCTCGAGGTCTGGCCACGAAGCCTCGGCGTCGGTGTTGAGCAGCAGGATCCAACGGCCGCACGCGCGTTCGAGGCCGCGGTTGACGCCGAAGGCGAAGCCGCCGTTCTTCGCCTGCGGCAGCACGATCGCCGTGGGGAACGAACTCTGGACCGCGGCGACGCTGTCGTCGCTGCTCTGGTTGTCGACGACGATCATTTCGCACGCGATGCGGGGCGATGGCAGCAGGCGGCCGAGCAAGGCGAGCAGGAGGTCGCGCGTGTTCCAGTTGACGATGACGATCGACAGGACGGGGGCGGTGCCGGGTAGGCGCTCAACGTTGCTCATCGTCGGGGTCATGCCGTTCTGCGCGTCGCATGATGCAGCAGCGGTCGTTCGATGTCTCGTCTGCGATTCTCGTCGCAACGGGCGATGGCATGGACGTGTCGACCGCGCGATCGTCCTTCTGCCCCTGCCGGGTGTAGTCTTCGGTTCGGGGCACATGCGCTACACCTCGCTCCTGTTGTCACTGTTGCTCGGCCCCTACGGCGGCGTCCTGGCCCAGGTCTCGCCTTCGGCGATGGCCGGCGGCATCACGGTCCGCGCCGGCGCCGTGCAAGCCGCCCCCGTTCCGAGCGGGAGCGACGTGTGGTCGGGCTTCACACGCAGTTGCACGGCCAGCCCGGGTGCGGCCTGGCTGCATGTCGACCACGCGGTGACGTCGACCCACGTCGACCTGCATTGGACGCTCTCGAGCCAGGCCCCTGCTACCGGTACCGCGGCCAGCGATGGCGTGATACGCTACGAACTGTGGTCGCTCGCCACGGTCGTGGGACGGCTCGTCGTCACATGGACGAATGCGATCACCGGCAGTGGCACGTCGTCCCTCGGGATCGACCTGCTCGACGATGGCAGCGTCGATGCAACGGGCAGCTGCGTGTTGCCGGTGACGTTCGGTCCCGGTGGCTTGCCGTTCCGGGTGCATGCAAGCTGTCTCTGTTCGGCCGGCGTCGTCCACGGACCGTTCGGCAGCAGTTGGAGCTACAGCGGCAGCGCCCAGGCCAGCCTGTCGATCCGCTTCGAACCGACGCACTGCCAGACGATGGAAGTAGGTGCGGCCTGCGGGTCACCGCAGCTCGCCGCCGTCGGCAACTTGCTACAGGGCGTCGACGTCGTGGGCGACTTCGTTCCCGCCACGGACGCCGCGATTCTCGTGCTCGGCAACGTGGGCACGGTGTTGCCGTTGTCCCTGCCACCTGCCTGCAACCTGCTCGTGGCCCCGGTGGTCACGGATTGGCGCCTCGTCGATGCGCAGCACCGCGCGATCTGGGCGATCTACGTGCCAGCCGTCGTGCGGCCGTTGTCCTTCCGCGTGCAGATGCTCGGGTTCGACTTCGACACGTTCTTCCTGGAAACGAGCCGCGCGCTGCAGGTCGACTGCAACTGAGTGCCGGTCCGGTTGGAAGCGTTCGACTGGGCTCCCCGGCAAGCAGAGGCGGCGATCATGACGCGCTTCCGTCACCTCGATCTCCGCCAGTCGGCTGAGTGAGACTGGGCTTCGCGGCCGACCCGGCTATCGTGCGCCGCTGGAACGCGCCCGATGACCGAAGTCCTGCACAGCCACGTCAAGTCAGCTTCGCCCGAGTACCAGCAGAACCGTGCGCACCACCAGCGCGCGATCGACGAGATCGTGACCCTCGTCGCCGCCGCTCGACTCGGCGGCGGCACGGAGACGACCGCCCGCCACCACAAGCGCGGCAAGCTGCTGCCGCGCGAACGCATCGCCGCCATCCTCGATCCGGGAGCACCGTTCCTCGAGCTGTCGACACTGGCCGCGCACGGCCTCTACGGCGGCGACGCGCCGAGTGCGGGCATCGTCACGGGCGTCGGCCTTGTCGAAGGCCGCGAAGTGATGATCGTCGCCAACGACGCGACCGTGAAGGGCGGCACCTACTTCCCGATGACGGTGAAGAAGCACGTGCGCGCGCAGGAGATCGCGCTCGAGAACCGGTTGTCGTGCGTCTACCTCGTCGATTCGGGCGGCGCGTTCCTGCCGCTGCAGGCCGACGTGTTCCCCGACCGCGATCACTTCGGCCGCATCTTCTACAACCAGGCGCGCATGTCCGCTCTGCGCATTCCGCAGGTCGCGGTCGTGCTCGGCTCGTGCACGGCGGGCGGCGCCTATGTGCCGGCGATGAGCGACGAGAGCATCATCGTGAAGGGCAACGGCACGATCTTCCTCGGCGGGCCGCCGCTCGTGAAGGCGGCGACGGGCGAAGTGGTGTCGGCCGAGGATCTCGGTGGCGCCGACGTGCACACGCGGCTGTCGGGGGTTGCCGATCACTTCGCCGAAGACGAACCGCACGCGCTGGAGCTGTGCCGTTCGATCGTCGCGCATCTCAACACGCAGAAGGTGTCGCAGCTCGCGATGCAGACGTCCGAGGATCCGCTCTACGACGCGGAAGAACTGCTCGGCGTGCTGCCGAGGGACACGCGGACGCCGTACGACGTGCGCGAAGTGATCGCGCGGTTGGTCGACGGCAGTCGTCTGCACGAGTTCAAGACGCGCTACGGCGCGACACTCGTGACTGGTTTCGCGCACCTGCACGGCATGCCGATCGGCATCGTCGCCAACAACGGCATCCTGTTCTCCGAGAGCGCGCAGAAGGCGGCGCACTTCGTCGAGCTCTGCTGCCAGCGCAAGGTGCCGCTGCTGTTCCTGCAGAACATCACGGGCTTCATGGTGGGGCGGAAGTACGAGACGGGCGGCATCGCGAAGGATGGCGCCAAGATGGTGCAGGCGGTCGCGTCGGCGACCGTGCCGAAGCTCACGGTGCTCATCGGCGGTTCGTTCGGGGCCGGCAACTACGGCATGTGCGGTCGCGCCTACCAGCCGCGGTTCCTGTTCACATGGCCCAACTCGCGCATCTCGGTCATGGGCGGCGAGCAGGCGGCTGGGGTGTTGGTGCAGGTCAAGAAGGACCAGCTCGAGGAGAAGGGGCAGAAGCTGTCCGCCGAAGAGGAACAGAAGATGAAGGCGCCGATCCTCGAGAAGTACGAGACCGAGGGGCACCCGTTGTTCGCGACGGCGCGGCTGTGGGACGACGGCATCATCGATCCGAGGCAGACGCGTGCGGCGCTGGCGCTCGCGTTGTCCGCGAGCCTCAATGCGCCGATCGAAGACTGGCAGGCGCCCGTGTTCCGCATGTGAGCTGC
>JAYUCN010000425.1:0-11277 GCA_043740335.1 Planctomycetota bacterium | reverse complement strand
TGGCGACCACGGGAAAATCGTTCCACACGAGCACCTTGCCGCGATTGGGTCCTTTCGGAATCAACGACATGTGCACCGCCTTGAAACTCGCGCCGAGTGGGCCGGGGACCGGCCACCCGAAACCCGGAAAGACCGGCATCGTCGCCATGCTGCCAGGAGTGCCATACGGAGTGCCTGGATCCGTTGCGTTCGGGTTGCTGCTGCCGTAGCTGATCTGGTGGTTGAACGTCTCGTCCCAGTGCCCGGCGTAGCCGTACTGCGCAACGCTCGGTGCCGCAAGGCTGCCAAGGATCAGCAGGCTATGCAGCGCGGTGTGCAACGCGCCTTTCCTTCTTTCTTTCCCTTCCTTCCGAGCGTGACCATGGCTATCTCTCGACCGCCCCGTGCCCTGCCCGCGTGCGATCCCGAGGATCGCGATCATCGCGCGACTACCTGCGATCAGAGAGTGAATGAGTGAGTGACTACGGACCATCGTGCCTCCTTGAAGGCCAAACGCCTTCCCTTGGTTGAACTGAAACAGGTTTCTTGCTGGCTGGCAACCCCACCACCGCATCGCGCCTTGTTGAGCTCGCCGTCAACGGACTCGAAGCCGTGAGCCGGCCGTGCCGGAGCAGCTCGTCGGACGTCAACGCGACCTTGGGCATCGCCAGTGAATTCCTCAACGTGGACAGGACACCGGGGTCGACTGACCATCCGGCGACTCCCGATGGGTGGGCTCCAGAGGCTCGCCGTCACCATGGTGCGTGGGCGAACCAGTGCTCCAGGTCCAGCCCGTGTACGGCAGGAACACGCGAGGGTCGGGCAGCAGCACCGGCGACACGTAGCAGAGCTTCGGGATCGGGCTTGCCCACTCAACGGGCTCCCACGACTGGCCATCGGGAGTGCAGTCATGCCACGCGGCGGGGAGGTAGCCAACGACGCCAATCCGGTCTTTGGGGCCGAGCAGGCGGACGGTCGGGTACCAGCGGGCGTACTCGGTGACGGCAGGCGCCGTGTACTGGGGACGGAACACTTCGTAGTCGCTGCGGCGTTCGGGCGCGCGGGCATCTACGCGCCCGAGCGCGCACCCTGCCGCACCTACGGCGCACAGGAGAGGGAGCTTGCGGAGAAGGATGCTGCAAGACGACATGGTCACTCCTTGCGCGGCCTTGGCGGCCGCGATGGGTTTTCTGCAAGCGACCAAGCGACGAGAGCAGTTGTCGCACCGCGAACGAGCGGTTGATTTGGTCCATCTGCTGAATCCCAGGTTCCGCGATTTCTTAACTGCAAAGTCGAGCGATTTTTCTCCCCCGCACCCTACTCCGCTGCCAGTCGAGTGTTCCGTACGCAGTTTTTTTCAAAGCACCCCAGCTCCCACGGTGTCAGCGTCGGCAAGCCCTCTCGCTTCCGCGCGCGGCGCGTACGCACACACGAGAGATCTACGAAGCGCGCATCCAGTTCAGCGAATGAGCCTGATCCTTCCTCTCCATGGAGTGGCCAGCCATCCACGACCGCGCCCAAATCCTACCTCCGCGGCGCGTGACCATTCTCTCTCACCCCGGGCAAAGGAAGAGTTCGCACGGGGCCGAGAGTGGATGGAAAGGTCAACCACACCCTGCACCACCCGGAACAACGCGGGCTCATCGCCGTGATGCATCGGCGCTTGTTCCCGAATGAGGTCTTCCGGGGCTTCGGCGAACTTCGGGACGGCGCTCGAAGACGGCCCAATTCGGGATAGAGATGGAGCCCCAGGAGCCCCGCACCCGCCGGGATCAGCTGTAGCACGGCGCATAGTCGCGGTCGACGACGAGTTGGCCAACGAGCGAATGCCTGGCCGCTGCCTGCATGCGACGCTGCAGCGTCTTCATGCGGCGACTCCTCTCGGCAAGGCGCCGTTCTCGATGACGCCCCAGCGCCGGTCCGTGGGCCACGCGCAGTGCGGGATGGGTCGACGGGAGGTAGCCACGGATCGAGGCCCCCCGTGGCAAGCCCCACCAGTCCGGGCTCGGCGGTCACCCGACCCGCGGCCGCCCCGCGCGCACATCGTGCCCTTCCTTGAGGAACACGTCCTCCATGTGGTTCAGCACCGCGCGCACCCAGTTCCGCTTCTCGGGGTAGCTGCCCGGAAAGAACGAGCGCTTGAAGCCATAGATGAGCACGTCCTTCAACGCGCGCGGCTCGAGCCCGAACGCCGCCACGGCCTTCTCGACCTCGTCGGTCATCGTCGTGCGCGACACCAGCCGGTTGTCCGTGCACAGCGTCACACTGCATCTCGCCTCGCGCATCTTCTTGAACGGGTGCTTCTTCAAATCATCGCGCAGCTCCGGAATCGTCTGCTGGTTGCTCGTCAGACACACCTCCAACGTGATCCTTCGCTCGGCGACGTAGCGCACGATCTTGTCGACGAACGCCTTCTTGTCGGTGATCGACTTGTCGCGCAGATGCTTCTGGCTGAACAACCACGTGCCATGCCCGATGCGATCGGCGTGGCAGGTCGTGATCGCCTGGAAGATCGACTCCGGCCCATAGTCCTCGCCCGCGTGCACGGTCTTGCCGAGGAAGTGCTCGTGCACGAGCTGGTAGGCCGCCTGATGGTCCTTCGCCGGAAAGCCGCGCTCCTGCCCCGCGAGGTCGAACCCCACCACCGGCAACCCGTCCGTCTCGACCGCCTCCACCGCCGCGCGCGCGAGCTCGAGCGAAGCGAGCGCATAGATCTCGCTCGGCGACGCGGTCGACATCGCCTCGAAGTAGGCGCGGTAATGCTCGCTGAAAGCCGGCAGGAAGAACCGCAGCGCGCAGACGATGACGCCCGCCTCGAAGGCCGGCACCTCGCCGCGTTTCACCTCGGGCGCTGCATTGATCTCCTTCTTGGCGCGCTCGAGCCCACGGCAGACGGCGCGCAACACTTCCCGCACGCGGAACTCGCCGCGCACGTGCAACTGCGGCGCGAAGCGCACCTCGATGTAGAACACGTTCTCGCGCCGGCAATCCCAGCAGAGTTCGTAGGCGGCGCGCTCGAGCGATTCGGCGTCCTGCAGACAGGCGACCGTGAACTCGAAGCCCTTCAGGTACTCGGGCAGGTTCTTGTAGGCGCGCTTGAACACGAGCTCGAGCAGCCCTTCGGGCGTGGCGCTCGGCAGCGCGACCTTGTGCGTCTTCGCGAACTCGATGAGCGTGTCGAGGCGCAGGCTGCCGTCGAGGTGCAGGTGCAGGTCGGACTTCGGCAACCGCGCAATGAGGTCGCGCGAGACCAGCGACTTCGGCATGAGCCGATCATGGAGCGACGAGCCTGATGCAGCAAGCGTGGTGCGGCGAGCGCGCTGCGGTTGTAGGCTCGCGCGCGTGCAGGCAGCCTGGCAGCTCTTGACGGACGTGGCGGACGAACGCCGACCGTTCGCGGATCTGGCGAGCACGCTCGCCGTGCCGGCCTCGCGAGCGGGGCCGCCGAACCGTCGCCGCCACGTCGTGCGCATCGAGACGGCGACGGGCGTCTACTACCTGAAGACGTTCACCGAGACGCAATGGAAGAACCGGCTGTGGTTCCGCTGTTCCCGGCCGCATGCGCGCGACGACGCCGAACGCGAACTGCGCGTCACGCAGGCGCTGCAGGCGGCCGGCTTCGTGGTGCCGCGGCCCGTGGCGGTCGGGCGACGCGGTGCCGCCTCGTTCTACCTCTGCGCCGAACTGCCGGGGCGGTCCTGCCACGACCTGCTCGTGGCCGCAGGGGACGCCGGAAACCTGCCTCGGCTCGTCGCGCGACACTGCGGGCGCCTGCTCGCGGCCGGGTTCTGGCTGCCCGACCTCAGTGCCGACCACGTCTTAGTGGTACCGGACGCCGGCGCCTGGCGACTGGCGGTGCTCGATCTGCACAACGGTTCGCTCGGCCGGCCCGGACCGGTGCCGCATCGGATCGCCGTACGGGTGCTGCGACACTTCGCGAGTTCCGTGCGCGACGTGCCGGTTGCGAGGAGTACGGCGCTGCGCTTTGCCGCGCGGCTGCTGCGCAGTGCTGGGCGACGCGGTGCGAGTGCGCGCACGGTCCTTGCCTCGCTGCCGCCGTTCGCCACCGCGGCTCGCTACGAAGTCGTGGGCAAGAGCGTCGCGTATGCCGACCGCAACCCGCGTCGCGCGGCGCGGGAACTGCGGTTGCTGGAGCGGGTCTGGCCGGGTCGACCCGGCGAGAGCGTGCTCGACCTGCCGTGCGGGGCGGGACGCTTGCTGCCGCTGCTCGCGAACACGAAGGGGCATCGCGTCGTCATGGCCGATGGCGCCTTCGCGATGCTCGCGCAAGCACGTGCGCGCGCGACGGCGACGGCGTCGATCGTGCAGGCCGAAGCGCTGGCGCTGCCGTTCGCCGACGGCGCGGTCGACGGCGTCGTGATGTTTCGCTTCCTGCACCATCTGCCGCCCGAGGCGGGCGTGCGCGCGATCGCAGAAGCGTGCCGCACGGCGCGACGGTTCGTCGTCGTGAGCTTCTTTCATCCGTGCAGCTTCCACCATCTGCAGCGTCGGCTGCAACAGCTCGCGGGCGGCACGCCGACGCGGTTCGCGCTGCGCCTCGGTCGGTTGCGCACGCTGTTCGCGGCGCACGGCTTCGTGCTCCAGGCGAAGGCCGCCGACCTGCCGTTCGCGCGCGACCTGTGGGTCGCGACGTTCGTCAGGGCAACGCACGCTGGCGCGAACCTGCCGTGACCGCTACGAACGCGTCGTGAACGCGCCGCTGCACGTCGCCATCGCGGTTCTCTGCGGCACGACCGGCGGCCCGGCGACCTACGGGCGTCGGCTCGTGCAGGCGCTTGCCGCGAGCAAGCTCGTGCGCGTCACGGTGCTCACGGAGGTTCCGGATGCGCTGGCGGCGCCGGGCGTCGACATCGTGGCGATGCCGATGCACGGCGGCATCGACCGGTTGCGCTGGCAGCATTGGGCGGTGCCGCGCGCGCTGAAGAAGCTGCGACCCGACGTCTACCACGACACCAAGAACGCGCTGCCGCTGGGTCTGCAAGTGCCCGCCGTGGTCACGGTGCACGACCTCGCCTACCACACGGTGCCGCAGACGTTCGGCTTCTTTTCGCGACTCTTCCTGCAGCGCGCGACGGCGCACGCGGTGAAACGCGCCCGCGCCATAGTCGTGCCATCGCAGGCGACTGCCACCGACCTGCGACGCATCCATCCCGAGTGTGGCCCGCGCATCCACGTGGTGCCGCACGGCATCGATCCGGCACCTGCCATTCGCGCGGAGCAATTCGCCGAAGTTCGCCAGCGGCTGCGCCTGCCCGAACACTACGTGCTGCATGTAGGCACGCTGCAGGCGCGCAAGAACGTCGACCTCGTCATCCAGGGCGTGCGCCTCCTGCGGCAGCGCGGTCTCCCTCACCGCGCGCTCGTCGTCGGCCGCCGCGGCTGGCTCGCCGATGCCGCAATTCGCGAGATCGAACGCGACGACACCGCGATGTGGATCCCGCATGTCGAAGGCCAAGACCTGCCAGCGATCTACGCCGGTGCCGATGCGTTCGTCTCGCCGTCGGCCTACGAAGGCTTCGGCTTCGCCGTCGCCGACGCGCTGGCGGCCGGCGTGCCGACCATCATCGCGGACATCAGTTCGCTGCCCGAACTCTGCGGCGACGCCGCGGTCCGGTTGCGCGAGCTGTCCGCCGAAGCCGTTGCCGAAGCGCTCGGCCCATTGCTCACGGACGCGGCGCTGGCCCAGCAACTGCGCGAACGAGGTCGTCAACGTGCACAGCAGTTCTCCTCGTCAGCCTGTGCCGAGGGCCACGTGCGCGCCTACCACGCCACCGCGAGCGCCCGCTGAGTTGCGACCTGCCCTCTATCGCGTGAGCAGCAGCGAGCGCAGCGACACCGGGACGATCCTGCGGTCGCTGATCTCGACGTCTTCGAGCATCGTCACGAGCACGGCGAAGGGCGCGTTGTAGTGGGTCTTCTCGAGGAACGAACGCAGGCCTAGCGTGTCCCGGTGCGGATCGATCCGGCGGCGATACTTGACCTCGACGGGAATCCGCCTCTCGCCGATCGTCAGCACGAAGTCCACCTCGGGCTCGGCCGCGCGCTCGGGGAAGTGCGCGACGTCCAGGTTCGGGATCCCGGTGAAGAAGGCGCCCACGACGCTCTCCGCGATGTGACCGGCAGGGTCGGTGAGGTGCGGCATTGCATCGAGACGCACCGGATCGAGCGGGATGCTCTCCTCGAGCCAGCTCGCGCGCAGTCCGTGGTCCACGACGCAGAGCTTCGCGGGCCCACGCACCTTCTTCAGGCGCAGTTCGAGCGGGCGCACCAGACGCAGGAGCAGGGAACCCTCGAGGAACCGGAGGTAGCTCAGGATGCGCTGCCAGCCGATGTTGGCAGCCAGCGCGTGTTTGACCTCAGCGAGCAGCATCGCCTGCGAGGGTGCCTGGCCCGCATGACGACAGCCGAGACGGAAGACCTCTTCGAGCAGTGTCTGGTCGCGCCTTCGCCCTCTCTCCCCCATGCGCAGATCGTGCTGGATCACGCGTCGGATCACGGTCTCGTTGAGCTGGTCGGCGAGCTCGGGCCAGGCTGCTTCCGGGCGCGTGTGAACGAGCGGGTAGCCGCCGCGCTCGGAGAAGGCCGCGAACGCCCGATCGCGCGCCTCGCGATGCCCATTGCCGTACGACTCGATGCGGCGCCAGAGGTCGATGTCGACGAGCGGCTGGAGACCGTTCGGAGGCAGCAGCGGCTCGATGCTGTCGCCGTACCGGAGTTCGGCGATCTCACGCAACAGGAGCGTGCCGAGCTCGAGGGAGGCGATGCGTCCGGCCAGGCTGTCCTTGCCGGCCTCGATGCGCAAAGCCGAGCTTCCCGTCACGACCACCTGCACCGTGTGATGATCCACCAGGGCCTTGAGCTGCGGAGCCCAGTCGGGGAGGTTCTGGACCTCGTCGAGGAAGACGTAGGCCGGCTCACCGGCATGCGCGGCTTCGTTGAGCGAGCGGCCGAGGATGCGGTTCTGGTACCACCGCAGGATCTCGAGGATCGGGGTCTCGATGCCTCGTAGCGGCGGCAGCTCGTCGAACTGAACGCGAAGGATGCGCCTGCCGTCGATCCGTCGCTCCGTGAGCAGGAACTGGATCGTCTGCTCCTGCAGGGTCGTCTTGCCGACTTGACGTGCACCACGCAGCACGATGGCCGGAGCAACCTTGGCGTCCAACCTGCGCAACATGGTGGCGAACACCCAACGGCGATAGGGCGGCAGCACACGACCCGGCCGTCCCTGCCACCAGGGATTGAGATCCCGGAGATGGGCATCGACCTCCGGCGGCAACCGGACCTTGTCGAAAAGGTCGGGGCCACGATCAGGCATCGCTCCTCCCGTCGTTTTGCAGTTGCTCCTGCTCCCGCATGGGCGTCGTCATCGTGCTCACCACCAGATAGTAGGTGCGCCACCTTCCTCATCGCGTGCCAAGAGAGGCGGTGACGCTGCGGAACTGGTCATCGTGCTGGACCTCCCGTCAAATGCAACCGCTCACGATGGATGGTTCCAGTGTTTGCCGTGAACGAGGAGCTCGGAGCCGGGCGGCCCTTGCAACCCAGGACCAAAGTCCGTTTCATCCCAGCGTCGTCCAGCCAACCGGCCGGACCTGACTCGATGACCGACCTGCGATCCCGACGGCGCCGCCCAGAACGAGGCGGGCTTTGAATCCGCTGCCTTGCCCGGCCGTGTGCCGTGCGCAGGCTGACCGCGACCCGCTAGTCGCTGGTCCCTTCGTTCGCTCGTCGCACGAACGCGCGAGCGTGATCGCCCCCGGTCCCGGTCACCACCCGACCTTCGTTCTGTCCCTCTTGCCAAGGCTACTGCCATGAAGACCTCCCTGTTCGCGGGCATGACGCTCGCTCTCGCTGCTTCCCTCACCGCGCAAGAACCCGCCATCGCCAGCAAGCCGGCCGTGCTGCGCATGTCGTTCATCCCCGACAACAAGGTCGCGGCCCTCGAGAAGGTCGCCGACAAGATCGCGGCCTGGCTCAAGGACGCGACCGGCATGGACGTCAAGTACGAGAAAGCCTCCGACTACCAGGCCTGCGTCAACGGCCTCGCCGCCAACAAGCTCGACCTCGTGTGGTTCGGCGGCGTCACCTACTGCCAGGCCGTCGAACGCACCGGCGGCAAGGCCGTGCTCGTCGCCTGCCGCGACATCGACCTGCACTTCAAGAGCTACGTGATCGCCACCAAGGCACTCGTCGACAGCGGCAAGGTCAAGAGGATCGAGAAGCTCTCAGACCTCAAGCCACTGCTGGCCGACCTCACGTTCACGTTCGGCGCCAAGGACTCGACCTCGGGCCACATCATGCCGCGGCACTTCCTCGTGCAGGCCGGCATCGCGCCCGAGAAGGACATGAAGGGTGGCCCGCAGTTCCAGCTCCAGGGCGGCCACGCTGCCACGTTCAAGGCGGTCGCCGGCGGCCAGGTCGACCTCGGCGTGCTCAACTACACGGTCTGGGACGGCCAGAAGCCCGAGGACAAGGAGAAGGCGCCCATCATCTACACGACGCCCGAGTACGTGGACTACTGCTTCTGCGCACACGAGCGCCTCGGCAAGGACACGATCGGGAAGATCCAGAAGGCGCTCGTCGCGCTCGATGCCAAGAAGCCGGAACAGAAGGAAGTGCTCGACGCCTGGAGCTGCAAGGCGTTCGTGCAAGCCGATCCGAAGTTGTGGGACGGCATGAAGAAGGTGCTCGCCGAACTGCCGAAGGACTTCCTGAAGTAACCCCCGTAGGCTCCCGCCCCCCGTGACCACCCCCGCCGCCGCGCCGGCCGTCGAGTTCCGCGCCGTCGACAAACAGATCGGCGACACGCTGCTCCTGTCCGCCATCGACTTCGCGGTCGCATCGGGCGAGCAGGTCGCGATCATCGGCCCGTCGGGGGCTGGCAAGACGACGCTGCTGCGCCTTTGCGCCGGTGTGTTGTGGCCAACCCGGGGCCACGTCATCGTGCTCGGCAAGACGACCGGTGGCCTCGGCTCCAGCTCGCTGTGCCGGCTGCGCAAGCAGGTCGGGTTCCTCTACCAGCAGGACAACCTGATCCCCGGCCTGCGCATCGCCCACAACGTGCTCATGGGCAACCTCGGCCGCTGGTCGGTGCTGCGTTCGCTGTGGTCTTTGTTCTGGCCGCAGGACCTCGGCCCTGCCCACAAGGCCCTGCAGCGCGTCGAAATGGGCGACAAGCTGTGGGCGATGCCCGGCGAGCTCTCGGGTGGCGAACAACAGCGCGTCGCCATCGCGCGCGTGCTCGTGCAGGATCCCAAGGTGCTGCTGTGCGACGAACCGGTCTCCTCGCTCGATATCCGGCTCGGCCGCGATGTCGTGCGCCTGATCACGGGCATCTGCCGGGAGAAGGGCACGACGCTGATCGTGTCGCTGCACACGCTCGAACTCCTGCGCGAAGGGTTCGACCGCATCGTCGCACTGCGCGGCGGCCGCCTCGTCTGGCAGGGCCGACCTGACCAGATCACGCGCGAACTCTTGAAGGACGTCTACGGCGCCGAGTACCAGGCGCTCCACCTCGACGAGCTGCCGATCGGCACGAGCCCGGGTGACGCTGTGCGATGAACGTTCCCCACCGACCGAAGTCGAACTACGCGGTCGTCCTGTTGCTGGTGCTGGGCGTGCTGTGGAGCGTGCTCGGACTGCGGTGGGATCTCTCCGCGATCGCTTCGGGCGAGGCCATCGCGCGTTCCTGGGCGCGCTTCGTCGAGTTCCTCGCTGCCTTCGGTGCTCCCGACCTGTCCGGCGAGGCGATCACCACAGCGGGCGGACTCATGCTCGACACGCTGAGTGTGGCCCTGCTCGGGGTCGCCCTCGGGCTGCTGCTCGCCTATCCGCTGGCGCTCGGTGCCTGCCGTGCAGTCGTGCTCGGCGAGGATCTGCACTCGGCCCCATGGCGGTGGCTGCGCAGGGCATGGCTCGAAACGTGCCGACTCCTGCTCGACGTGTTGCGCGGCGTGCCGGACTTTGCGTGGGCGCTCCTGCTCGCGAACTTCACGGGCATCGGCACCCCCACCGGCGTGTTCGCCATCGGCATCAGCACAGCCGGCATCTTCGGTAAAGTCCTCAGCGAGCAATGGGACAACCAGGACCCGCGGCGCTACGCGGCCCTGCGTTCCACAGGTGCGAGCCGGCTGCAGACGTTCCTCTACGGAGTGCAACCTCTGTCGGCGCGCGCGATGCTCAGTTTCGTGCTCATGCGCACCGAGTGTGCGATCCGCAATGCGTCGGTGATCGGCGTCATCGCCGGCGGCGGACTCGGCAGCGGTCTGTGGGACGCGTTCAAGGACAGCCGCTACGATTTCGTCGTCACCCTGCTCGCGGCGATGCTCGTGCTGACGGCGTCGGCCGACCTCACGGCCAACCTGCTGCGCTACCAGCTGCGTGTCGACAGCAACCACCCGCGGTGGCAGCGCGGCCAGTCGCGCGCGAGCAGCACGGTGCGCCGCGCGCTCGGCGTCGGCGCATGCTTCCTGCTCGTCGGTGCCGCCGCCGCCGGGTTGCGACCGGCCTTCGTGAACCTCGCCGAGGAGATCACGCGCATCGAGGGCGACTTCGCGTTCGGCTTCGTGAGGCGTCTGCTCTGGTCGCCGGACCTCACTGCCATCGGGGTCGCCGCACAAGAGTCGTTCGTGCCGCTGGCGACAGCACTGCTGACCACGCTCGCCGCCACAGTGCTCGCAGGCCTGCTCGCCTTCCCGGCCTCGGTCGCCTTCCAATTGCAGGCAGGCAACTTCACGGGCGAACGGCCGTCGCCCCAGCGGCGTGCGGTCCGGTGGCTCACCGTGCTGGCGACGCGCGGGTTTGGCCTCGTTTGCCGCGCCGTGCCCGAAGTGGCCTGGCTGCTCATCCTCGGTGCCTTCTTCCGTCAGGGTCTGCTGGCTGGCGTAGTCGCCGTCACGCTGCACAGCGCCGGGGTGTTGCTGCGCGTGTTCGCCGAGACGATCGACAACGTGCCCTACCGGCGCCTCGAACAGGTCTCGGGTGCCTGCCGACCCCAGATCTTCCTCTACGGTGCGCTGCCCTCAGCCTGGGCGGACTGGAAGACCTACGCCTTCTTCCAGTTCGAAGTGAACATGCGCATGGCCATCGTGCTCGGCATGGTCGGTGCCGGTGGACTCGGCGAAGCGTTCGACGGCAACCTGAAGTACTACCGCCTCGAACGCGCCTGCACGTTCCTGTGGGCGATGATCCTGCTGACGGTGGTGGTCGACCGGCTGTCGCGGTTCCTCCAGATGCGCCGGCTGCGCTGCTGACCGCCCCGGGGCCGCAGCGTCGCGC
>JAYUCN010000424.1:0-1884 GCA_043740335.1 Planctomycetota bacterium | reverse complement strand
TGGACTACGCGATCGTGCGGAAGGACCGCATGGCGTACGTCTACGACTTCGGCTAGTTCGAACCCGCCATGGTCGAGCGGAGCCCGCTGCAACGAAGTCCGCTGACGATCCCGATCGAAGAAGGGCCGGTGGCGACGTGGATCGATCGCGTGGCGGCGGTCGTGGTGGCTGCGGTCGCGACGACGGGTGTGGTGGTGTTGCTGCGCGTCGATCCGGATGTGCGCGGTCATGGCACGCACGAGAAATGGGGGTTGGATGCGTGCGGGTGGCCGGTGGCGTACGGAATCCCGTGTCCGACGTGTGGGTGCACGACGGCGGCGTGTTACCTCGTGCACGGGAATCTGCTGCAGGCGTTCCTCACGCAGCCGTTCGGGGCCGCGGTCGCGCTGGTCGGCGTGCTGCTCGGCGTGCACGCAGCCCTGTGTCTGCTGCGCGGACGATCGTTCGTCGACCTCATGGTGCGCTTGCCGTTCTGGCGGATCGTGTTCGGGGCCGTCGTGCTGCTGTTGCTCGCTTGGTGGTACAAGTACCTGGTGTGGTGAACCGCACCAGCACGCTTGGGAGTCACCGTTCCGTCCAGTCGTGGTCGAAGACGTGGCGGATAATCCCTGCTGCCTGAACCCGCAGTTCACCGTACGTGTTGGCGTCGAGGTCCTCGCGGGCGCCCTTGTAGTAGAGCGCCAACAACACGAAGTGCTGGACTCGTCGACGCGCGAGGTGGCGTAGACCACGCCGAGGTCACTACAACCCTTCGGGATCCTCTGACCGACCGTAGTGCAGCAGTTCGGGATCGAGCTTGTCGATCTCCACCGCGAGTGCAGAAGCCGGTTCCTCGTGGCTCAACTTCGACAGCACGTTGGCCGTCTTGCCGCCGAGTTCACGACTGACCTGATCGATCACGGCCCGTTCGTCGGCCGTGAAGGCATCGGGCACATCGGCGTCGGCGATCACCAACGTCTGCGAGTAGCCGTCGTGCTGCCGCTGTTCCGTCCGCACCGCGCCATCCTTGCGCATTGCCTTCAGGATCTTCTCGCCGCGGCTCGGTACTGGACCGTGTGGGTACTTGATGAACTCCGAACCTGTGATGGTTGCGCCGTGTTCGCGCAGCGCTGAGACATCGACGAAGTAGATGAGCTTCCAGAGCTTGGTCAGGCCGAGACTGCGGACGCTCGGGTGGCGCGCGATCGCGAGCACCAGGCCGCGCAGCTTCTCGATGTGAAACATGGGCGCAGCCTACTCGCCTGCTGTCGCGATGCAGTGGCTTGACGAGGTGGACCGCAGGCGAAGCCAGCAGCGGGGAACCGGCAAGGGGGCGGTCATGGGGTCATGGGTGCGCCCCGTTGACCAGCGCCCACACAACCGCGAAGCTCCCGCCCCGAGGCGTGCAGGGTCCGGATGAATCCGCGGGACGATGCAAGGCAACACGTCGATGACGACCACGAGCACCGAGGCGAAGGCACCCGAGCACGGCAAGCGTCGTCGTGTGCTGATCGTCGACCTCAACAACTTCGCCACCTTCCCGACCCTCGCGATCGGTCTGCTCGTTGCGTCCCTGCGCGGTGCCGGGTTCGAGGTCGAAGTGTTGTGCCCGTTGTCGCACGACGTGCCGGCGCGCACGCGCGAGAAGCAGGAGACGCACGTCGACCACTGGCTGCGCCGCGTCCACCTGACGACCAACCCCTGGTTGCTGCGCGCGCGTGACTTCGCCCGCAAGTCCCGGACCTGGTGGCTGCACCGCCCGCATCCGCGCGTCGTCGCCGAATGCGAACGGGCACTCGCCCGCAAGCCGGACATCGTGCTGCTGTCCGCCTACCTGGACCACTATCCGTCGGTGGTCGAGATCGGTCGCTGCGCCGCACGACATGGCGTGCCCGTCGTGCTCGG
>JAYUCN010000423.1:0-4676 GCA_043740335.1 Planctomycetota bacterium | reverse complement strand
GGAAGCGTGCCAGCACGCGCCCCGCCAACTTCAGTTCGCGCAGCAGGGAAGCTGGTTCGGTGGGCAACGCACTCGGGATCTCGAGCAGGTGCACCAGTCGCTGCGTGAGTCGGTGGCGTCGATGCCAGAGTCGCTGGTTTCTGTCCGTCGGGGACACGGCCGCCACCGAACCGAGTTGCAATCGGCCCGAGGCCCAGTCGTCGAGCGTGGCTTCGTCCTGGTCCTGGTCGAGGCGCGGTTCGAGGTCCGTCAGCGTTCTTGCGATGTCCGCTGCAGTCGGCCGGCGGACCGGGTCACTCTCCATGCAGGATGCCACGAGCGCCGCGAGGTCACGCGGCTGCGGCAGCAGCACTCCTGGTCCGCCTTGCAGGAGCCAGCGCAGACAGGCACCGAGCCCATACACGTCGAACGCTGCATCCGGCGGTGCGCCGAGTCGGGCCTCGGGCGGCGCGAAGCCATGACTGCCGCCCGTGAAGGTCGCGTCTGCCACCAGCCGTTTTGGCGACGGACGGATCGGTTGCGCATGTTCGAAGTCGAGCAGCAGCGTCGTCACCGGCGTGCGCAGCAGGTTCTTCGGCTTGACGTCGCCGTGGCAGAGTCCGGCCGGAGCGAGATCGCTGCGCAGCGCGTGCAGGCGCGCGAGCGTCTCGGCGACCGGCAGAAGCAAGCGGCAGACGAGCGCTGCGGGCAGCGCACCTTGTTCGGCAACGAGGCGGTCGAGATCGGTGCCGAGTTCGAAACTCGTCGTCACACACGGCCGGTTGGTGGCGGCGTCGAGGGTCGTCGCGCGATACGTCACCACGCCTGGCCCCGCGGCGAGCTGACCCATGGCCAGCTCACGTTCCGCTTCCACCATCGAGCCGGTCACGAAGACCTTGCCGACCACCTGCGCGCCGCTCATCGGGTCCGTGCTCTGGAACACCGTTCGCGCGGGCGAACAATGCAACAGGCGATCGGTGCCAGCAGTGGCGACAGAGCGCGGCATGGGGAAGCAGGGAGAATGGGACGCCGCGCCGGGGCCGCTGCGTGCCGTGGAAATGGTTTCGAAGTCGTCCAGGCGGCGGTGGGACCGCACAGGTGGTGTGGACGACGGCAGAAGGCTACCAGACGCCGAGGCGTTTGCGGGCCCGCGGCTCGACGGAATCCCGACGCAGGGCCTCCTCGCCCAGCCGCGACTGGCGATAATCCGACAATGCCTCTGAGTCTCGATATCACGGATCGCTCGGGCTCGCGCGAAGTCGAGGTAGGCGCCGACACCTTCTGGATCGGCGGGGCGCGATCGGGCTGCGAGGTCGTACTCGACCTTCCCGGTGTCTTCGGGCGGGTGCTCGAAGTGGCTCGCGACGATCATGGGCGATTGCGGGTACGGGCCGAACCGGGCTTGCCGTTCCCGATCCGCTGCGCCACTGGCACCATCGGTTCCCGGTTCGAGAACTTCCTCGATGGCGACGTGCTCAACCTGGGGCCAGCGCTCGTGAAGTTGCGCTTTCGCGCCGAAGCCACGGGCGACGCGATCGTGGCGATCGATCCGGCCGCGCTGAACGCCGCGCCTGGTTCGCCGGTCGGTGCCTGGTACCGGACCTTCATGGAGATGGCGGACCACCTCGAAGGCTTGAAGAGCCAGGAGCAGATGATCCCCGCGGCGATGGTTGCGATCCTGCGCGCGACCGGCGCCGACCGTGTGCACGTCGAGCTCGAAGGCGACGATGGCCCACAGTCGTTCTTCATGAGCCGGCCTGAGGATCGCCGCGCGTTCCGCGTCAGTCGTTCGTTGGTCGAACAGGTCCGCGAGACCGGCCGCGTTGTCCACGTGCCCGTGGCCGCGTCCGATCCCGTGGCGAGCACCTTCCACAGCGTGCGCAGCGAAGGCATCTCGTCGGCCGTGGCGCTGCCGATCCAGGCGCTCGGCAAGATCCTCGGCGTGTTCTATGCCGACTGCACGCGCGACGGCGCGGTGCTGTCCGCCGAAGACCTCCAGCGCGTCGCGTTCTGCAGTCGCATCCTGGCGACCGCACTCGGCAACCGCGTGCTCGTGCGCAGTCTGCTCGCTCGCGACGCGAGCTCGCTCACAGCCCCGCATTGGGCGCTCGCGACCAAGAGCCCCGCGTGCGCCGAGTTCGTGCAGCGCGTGAAGCTCTATGCGCCGGCCGACTACACCGTGTTGTTGCGCGGCGAGACCGGCACCGGCAAGGAAGTGATCGCGCGGGCCCTGCACGAACTCTCGCGTCGCAGCAAGGGACCGTTCGTGCCGGTCAATTGTGCGGCCATTCCCGAACAGCTCATGGAGAGCATGCTGTTCGGCCACGAGAAGGGTTCGTACACGGGGGCCTTGCAGGCGCGCCGCGGCCACTTCGAGGAAGCGCACGGCGGCACCATCTTCCTCGACGAGATCGGCGACATGGCGCTCGAGCTGCAGGCGAAGATCCTGCGCGTGCTGCAGGACCGCGTGGTGATGCCGATCGGCGGCCGTCGCCAGACGCGCGTCGACGTGCGCATCCTCGCGGCGACGCACCAGGACCTCGAGCGCATGGTGCGCGAAGGCCGGTTCCGGCAAGACCTGTACTACCGGCTGCGCGAGCTGGAGATCGTGCTGCCGCCGCTGCGGGAACGCCGCGAGGACATCACCTTCCTCGCCACGCACTTCCTGACCGAGGCGGCCGAGGAGCTCGGCCATGGCGAGGTCCCGTCGCTGGCGCCGGAAGCGGCGGCGCGGCTGCAGACGGAAGCGTGGCGCGGCAACATCCGTGAACTGCGACATGTGCTGAAGGGTGCGGCGTTGCGCGCCGGCGGCGGCACGATCCTGGAAGCGCATCTCGATCTCGGCCCCGAGCGAGGGACCGAGATCGTGCCAGTGGCGGACGCTGACGGTCGAGCACCGACCGGCGACGCGGGCAGAGCGACCTGGAAGGTGCGTCTCGAAGCGCAGGAGAAGGAGGCGTTGCAGCGCACGCTGGCCGCCGCCAGCGGCAACCTCACGCGCGCGGCGGAACTGTTCGGCGTGCCGCGCACGACCTACCGCGAGAAGCTCGTGCGGCACGGTCTGCTGGAGGCGTGAGAGCATGCAACTCGACGCCACCCATGTCGTGCTGGTGCGGCCGGCCCGCGCCAGCAACCTCGGTGCCGTCGCCCGGGCGCTGAAGAACTTCGGCATGCGGCGGCTGACGCTGGTCGAGTCGCGCATCGGGTCGTGGGCCGATGCCTGGCGCATGGCCGTGCACGCTGCGGACGTACTCGAAGGGGCGAGCACCGTCGATCACATCGAGACAGCACTTGCGGAAGCCACCTGGGTCGTCGGCACGACCAACCGTCCGTTGGCGGGCCAGACCCTGCTCACGCCACGGCAGGTCGCCGAGCTGGCGGTGACCCGCGGCGCGCCGACGCTCCTGTTCGGCTGCGAGGAGAGCGGACTCGGCAACCGTGAGCTGCTGCGTTGCCACGACCTTTCGATGATCCCCGTGGCCCCGGCGCAATCCTCGTTGAACCTGGCGCAGGCGGCGCTCGTCTATGCGGCGGAACTGTTCCATGCAGCGACCGTGCGCGATCCTCGCCTCGCCGCGCTCGGCGCCGACGCAGCGCCGGTCGCGAACGGCATGATGATGCAGCATCTCGAACGGTGCCTTCGCGACGGCCTCATGGCATCGGCGTGGGCGGAGAAGAGTCGTGCACTCGATGCGATCGGCGAACTCATGCAGCCGTTCTATCGCGCTCGGCTCACCGAGGCCGAGGTGCGGGCGTGGTTGGTTGCGTTGAGCCGGGTCGTGCGCTGCCAGGCGCGATCCGCGTCCGCCGAGTAGCTGCGACGGCCCTGACTTCCGGGCGAAACGCGCGATACTCCGGGTGCCTGCATCGCTACCTTCTTCGGCCTTGCCTTCCCGTCCTTCCGACCCCCTCGCCACCGTGACCGTGGTTGGCGACGTGCACCGCTGGTGGCGCAGCGCCGACTCGACCTACCTCGAGCGCACGCGCCCCGATCTCTCGCTCTTCGTCGGCGACCTCGGTGACGAAGACGTCGAGATCGCGCGTCTCGTCGCGGCCCTGCCGGTGCCGAAGGCGATCATCCTCGGCAACCACGATGCGTGGCAGAGTTTCGGCCGCAAGGCGTGCACGGAGAAGCTGCGCGAGGTGTTGTCGTTGCTTGGCGACGACCACATCGCCTACGCGGTGCGCGAGGTGCCGCGCGCCGGGGTGTCGGTGATCGGTGCCAGACCGTTCTCGTGGGGCGGGCAGAGTCTGCGCAGCCCCGAGCTGTACGACGAGATCTACGGCATCCACACCATGAAGCAGTCGGCGGCGGCGATCGTCGATGCGGCGCGCCACGCCCAGCACCGCGACCTCGTCATCCTCGCGCACAACGGCCCGCTCGGCCTCGGCGGCGAGACGACCGACATCTTCGGCAAGGACTTCGGCAAGCCCGGTGGCGACTGGGGCGATCGCGACCTGGCGCTCGCGATCCAGCGCATCGAGGGCTCCGGTCTGCGTGTGCGCGCCGTGATCGCCGGTCACATGCACCACCGGCTCGTGCATCCGCGCGGGGCCGAACGCACGCGCTTCGTGCGCCGCGGCGACACGTTGTTCATGAATGCGGCCTACGTGCCGCGCGTGCAGAAGGCCGAGAACGGCGACGAGCTGTCCTACTTCCTGCGCACGCAGTGGCGGGCTGGCGATTGCACGAGCGT
>JAYUCN010000422.1:0-4678 GCA_043740335.1 Planctomycetota bacterium | reverse complement strand
ACCAGGACCTCGCCATGGTGTCGGTTCGGCGACGAGACCCTTGCCGCGTTCCTCGCGCAGCGTTCGCAACACGAACAGACTCTGGCCACGTTGGCCGCGCTCGGCATTGACGATGGTCGCGAAGGTCTGCGCGAAGCGGAACAGGATCCCTTCGACGGCCGCGGTGGCCATGGGTGCTACCAGGGCGAATCCCGGCAGCACGAGCGGCGGTGAGGCACCGTCCAATTCGTGCTTGCAGGGCACGACATAGAAGCCGAACGGTTCCGCCAGGCCGCCGAGCAGATCCTCCACGAACGAAGACCGCGTGCCATCCAACGCATCGGCGATCGAGAGGAAGCCCTGGGCGGCAAGCACGTCGGCCGGTGGCAGCAGACGTTCGAGGTTGCGGAACAAGCTGCCGACGCAGCGATCGAGGCTCACGAACAGCAGCCCGTCGTCGGGCAACGGCGGCAGCGACGGCGCTTCCCCAGGCGTGGCAAGGAGCTCGCCGAACTTCGTGCCGCGCACGCTCGCCTCGGCTTCCGCATCGAGGACGAGGCGGGTGCCAGCGGCGAGGCCGAACCGCAGCCATGGCGCTGCCGCGAGCGCGTGCACGAACGGAGCCAACAGAAACCTGCCACCGCCATCGAGCCGTTCGACCTGCGGGGCGCCGTCGCCGAGCAGACGACGCACGCCGGCGAGGTCCACGACCCCGCGCAACCAACGGTTCTGCCCATTCACCAGGCGCTCGCCGAAGTCGACTCCGGCCCAACGCCCCGCCGGTACCGCGGCGCGCGCGCGCAGGAGATCGAGTCCCGCCGCCGTCGAACTGACGAGCAGCAGTTCGCCTGCGGCGGCCGCGTGCACACGATCGGGGTGTCGCGCGCAGAACGCGAGGGCGGCGGCGAGTGACGGCGGCCGGGTCACGGCGAGGGTCACCACGGTGTTCGCTGCCGGCAGCAGTCCGACCACCGCACCTCCGCCTGCGAGCCGCTCGGCGAATTCGGCCAGCGAACCCGAGAGCCCCACCTGCAGCGCCGTGAGTGCCACGGCCAACGGTGCCAGGGCCTCCGGCGGCAGCGCGTCGGGCACCCTGCCCAACGCCTCGCCGATGGCGCGCACGGCCGCAGCGGGGGCTGCAATCTCCGCCACCACGAGCACCTCGTCAGGCAGCACGCCGCGCAACACTTCCATATCCTGCTGGGCAGCAACCTGTGGCAGCCAGAGAACCGCCACGGGAAGGCACCGGCAGAGCGCTGCTGTACACCTGCGCATTGAAGGCCCATCGTAGCCGCGCGGCGGGAGAAGACTGTCCCATCGCGAGCCCTGAAGACCCCTGAAGTGTCGGGGACCTCGACAGTCACCGACGCCGTGGCATCGGCGTGTGCCGCGGCCTGCTGCACCATGCAGCACCGCCCATCGCCGCTACTGCCAGGTTTCCTGCGTCGGTTGCCTCACCGCCTTGGGCTACTATTCGTGCGCAGGAGCCTCGAACCTTCTGCACCCCCCATCCCCGATGCGCGCCCGCGACCTTTCGATCCTCGGCGGCGCCCTCTGCCTCGCGGCGGGGGCGGGCCTCGTGTTCCTGAGCCAGGAGAGCCGCGCCGACGAACTGCCGCCGGACGCCGCTGCCGTCGAAGTCCCGGCGGCGAGCACCGACACCGCGCCGCCACCTCCAGCTCTCGCGACCGAAGCGGTCGATCGTAGAAGCGGCGGCGGCGCTGCCGATGCGGCCGCGCCGAATCGCGGCCTCGACCGGCCCGACACGCAAGGCTGGACGAAGGGCGTCGTGAAAGGCGACATCCAGCTCGCGGTCTCGGTGCTCCCACGCATCACGACGATGACGGTCGTGGTCGAAGAGGCGCGCAGTGCGATCACGGCCCAAGGCTTCCAGCCACCAACGCGTTTCCTCGTGCCCATCAAACTCGGTGCCGGCACGCCGACGTTCGAAGTCACCGACATCCCGTTCTCGGCCTACCCGTACGTGGTCAGCGTGCATGCACCGGGGCTCAACGGCAGCCGTCGCGTGGTGACCATCGACGCCGGCAACCCGCTCGTCGACGACGTCGTGCTGGCCATCACGCCGGGCGCGCCGTTCACGGTGCTCGTGCGCGACCAGGACGCAGGGCCCTACACGGGCCTCGACGTGCGCCTGCTGCCGGTCGGCGAACCGGCCGGCCGGCCGCGCACGCAGGCCACCACCGACAACTTCGGCAGCATCGTGTTCGAGAACGTGCTCGCGGGCGACTACCAGATCCTCGTCAGCCAGAGCGGCCAGTCGCTCGGCGAAGCCCAGACCGTCACCGTGCAGCCGGGCAATGTCAGTTTCCAATCGAAGATCCAGGGCCAAGGCCACGTCGTCACGATTGCGCGCGGCGTGCCTCTGCAAGTGCAGATCAATGACGGGGCGGGCTACGGCGTCGGCGACGCCAAGGTGACCGCCACGGCCACCGACAAGATCAAGCTCACGGCCCTCGAAGCCACGACGAACGACGGTGGTCGGGCGGACTTCACGCACCTCACGCCCGGCGTGTGGCACGTCGTGGTCGAAAAGGACAAGTTCGAACGCCGGGATCTGAACATCACGATCAAGGCCGGGCAACCGCCCGAGTTCCGCGAGCTGCGGCTGCGGCGCCTGCGTTGGTAGCCCGTTCGACCCGGCGCGTGCGACAGCATTCGGCTTGTGCTTCCGACGCGACGGTGCGGTCGGTAGATTGCCGCCGCTGCCATGGGCCAACCGATCGTCGATCTGCAGAGCCTCGACCTGAGCCGGAACGTCGTCACCGAGGCGGAGCTGCGCAGCTGTCTGCCGCACCGCGGCTTCTTCCAGCTGCTCGATGGCGTCTGCCACTTCGACCCCGAACGCAAGATTGCGATCGGCTACAAGGACTGGGGTGCCGACGCCTGGTGGGCCAGCGGCCACATCCCCGGCAAGCCGCTGATGCCCGGCGTGCTCATGATCGAAGGCGCTGCCCAGATCGCTTCGTTCCTGATCAAGAAGGTGAGCGGCTGGGAGGACGATCGCTTCATCGGCCTCGCCGGCCTCAACGACGTGCGCATGCGCGGCACGGTCACCCCGCCCGCGCGCGTCTACTTCGTGAGTGGCAACGTGCAGTTCAGCGGGAGACGCATGGCGAGGATGCCGGGGCAGGTGTTCTGCAACGGGCAGATGACGATGGAGATGGAGCTGCTCGGAGTGATGTTGTGAACGGGCACAAGAGGCAGCCGCGGCGGCGACGGACACGCTGATGCGGTGGGCGGCGTGAACACTCCCCCGCCCCTGCCATGCTGGTTCCTGCTGCTGCCGGTCCTGGCGATTCTGGCCTGGTGGCCGCTGTCGCCGTGGTGGCAGAGCGACGACTTCCTGGCACTCCACTACGCGCAGGATCTTGGTCGCGCTCTGCACGACTTCACGGGTCCGCAGTACGGCGCCACCGACGTCTGGTGGTTCTACCGGCCGCTCATCACGTTGAGTTTCTGGTTCGACCAGTGCGTCGCCGGCAAGGACCCCTGGTTCGCGCACGCGAGCAACGTCGTGGCGCACAGCGGCAGCGCGCTGCTCGCCGGCCTGCTGTGGCGTCGTTTCCTGCCCGACTCGAACGCGTTCCTGGCCGGCCTGCTGTGGGCCGTCATGCCCAGCCACATCGGCTCGGTGGCCTGGGTCGCCGGCCGCGTCGACAGCCACTCGACGATGTGGTGCCTGCTCTCGCTGTGGTTGTTCCTGCGCCATGACGAACGCAGCTCGGCCGGCGTGCGCAGTTCCGTGTGGCCCACCGTGCTGGCACTCGTCGCGGCGCTGGCGAGCAAGGAGTTCGCTGTCGTGGTGCCGCCCTTGGCGGCAATGCTCGCGTTCCTGTGCGCGCCGGCAGGCAGTCTTGGCCATCGCACGCAGCACTCGCTGCGGCGAGCGTTGCCGCTGTGCCTCGTGCTCGCGGTCTACGTGCCGTTCCGGTTCCTCGTGCTCGGCCGCATCGGCGGATATGCGGGCATGCAGTTCGACGCGGCACCGATGCTCGAAGGCCTCCTGCACGCGGTGGCCGATCTGCTTGTGCCGCTGCGCTGGATCGGTCTCCACGATGGCGGCCCGCTCGCCGGTGTGCCGCGCAGCGTGTGGTTGGGTGGCGCCGCGGCGCCGGTGTTCCTCGCCGCCTTCTGCCTGGTTCGCCGACCGCAGTTGCTCATGGCACTACTCGTCTTCCTTGTTGCGCTGGTGCCGATGGCGGGGTTGCTCGCGAACGCCGACAACCCGCAGACCCTGCGCTACTACTACCTGCCGACGGTGGCCCTGGCGGGTCTCGTCGCCGCCGGCGGGCGCGTCGTCGCGGGACTCGTGCTGCTGGCGTGGGCCTGGCCGTTCGTCGCCATGCGCACCGAACAGCTGCAGGCCGACCGGCAATCGGCGGCGATGCACACCTCGCTGTTGCGCGAAGCGAACGAGGGGGCACAAACACCGATGTTCGTCGCCGGCCTGCCGCACGCCAACGCAACGGGCACGGTCGTGCAGTTCCACTTCGGCGTCGATCGCATGCTCGCGCAACCGTTTTGTCGCGAGGGCACCAGGCTGTACGCGCTGCGGCCCCTGGCCGAGGTGCCGGGCGTGTTCCGGCTCGGGCCACCGGACGATCCTCCGTTCGCGTTGCCCGGGGGATCGACGTGGTTCTTCGCCGATCCGACCGCGCTGGGGCGCGCTCCCGCGCCG
>JAYUCN010000421.1:0-4679 GCA_043740335.1 Planctomycetota bacterium | reverse complement strand
TGGTGCGATTGCCGATCACCTGATCGCCGTCTTTGAGAGCCCCGATGCGGCGCACTTCCACGCGAACGGAAGAGTAGAACTTGAGAGCCCGGCCTCCGGTGGTGGTCTCCGGGTTCCCAAACACCACGCCGATCTTTTCACGCACCTGGTTAATGAAGATGAGGCACGCGTTGGCGCGGGATACGGCCGCCGTGAGTTTGCGCATCGCCTGCGACATCAGGCGCGCATGCAGGCCCATGAAGCTGTCGCCCATCTCGCCTTCGATCTCGGCTCTCGGCACCAGCGCTGCCACGGAGTCGATGACGATGACGTCGATGGCACCCGACGTGGCCAGCGTCTCGCAGATGTCGAGCGCCTGCTCGCCATTGTCCGGCTGCGAGATGAGCAGGGAATCGAGGTCGACGCCGAGCTTCCGCGCGTACTGCGGGTCGAGCGCGTGCTCGGCATCGATGAACGCGCAGATGCCGCCCTGCTTCTGTGCATTGGCGATCACGTGCAACGTCAGCGTCGTCTTGCCCGAGGACTCCGGCCCGAACACTTCGATGATGCGGCCGCGCGGCAAGCCTTTGCCGCCGATCGCCAGATCGAGCCCCAGCGAGCCCGTCGAGATGCCTTCGATGGGCGACTCGATGCGGTCGCCCATGCGCATGATCGAACCTTCGCCATGGTCTTTGTGGATCGCGGCCATTGCATCGAGCAACGCCTCACTCAACGGAGCCTTCGTCGTCTCACCGGCCTTGGGTTTCATCGCTTGGTCCCTCCCTTGGGATCGAGTTCTGGGTCAAAGTCGCACGCTACCGTGGACCCGAACAAAAGACAAACACTTGTTCGGGCAGGTGCTGTGTGTCCTGCGGGCGTCAACGGTTACAGATTTTCTGGCGGCAGGCCAAGAATCTCATGGGCCGCGGCCGCGATCGCGGCTTGGACGAGGTTGCGGCGTGGCCGACATGCGATAGTGCGCGCGCATGGATCCTGCATCGCGCAGAACGATTCGGCCCGGTTCGCTGCTGCCCATCCTGGTTCTCGTTGCGGCGGCGGGCACCGCGGTGTGGGTGTTCTGGCTGCGAGGTGTGTCCGCCCCCGTCCATCGCAAGGAATTGCCCGGCGGCATCACCAGCGCGCCGCTGCGAGCGGCGACCGGCGGCGAGACACCGCGCTTCAAGCGGCTGTCGCCGAGCGCCTGCGGCATCGACTTCACGAACGTGCTGAAGAAGGAGAACTGCTACCAGTACCTGACCAACGGTGCCGGGCTCGCGGTCGGTGACTACGACGGCGATGGCCTCGTCGACGTCTACCTCGTGTCGCAGGACGGATCGAACAAGTTGTTCCGGCAGCGGGCGCCGCTGCAGTTCGAGGACGTCACGGAGCGCGCGGGCCACGTCGACGGCGGCAACGCGTGGGGCACGGGCGCGACGTTCGCGGATGTCGACGGCGATGGCGATCTCGATCTCTACGTCTGCAACCTCGAAGCCAAGAACCTGCTCTACGAGAACCAGGGCGACGGCACCTTCCGCGAGAACGCGGCGAAGTACGGCCTCGACCTCGTCGCGGCGTCGATGATGGCGGCGTTCGCGGACTACGACAACGACGGCACGCTCGACCTCTATCTGCTCACGAACCGCGCGCTGCATGCGAGCATGGCACCGGGCTGGTCGACGACGCCCGAAGTGCTGAACAGCATCCGGCCGCCAGCCGACACGCTGCGCAAGCCGACGGAGATGTTGCCGAACCTCGAACAGCTCACGCAGCTCGACGCGCTGAAGAAGCAAGGTGCTCTGCGCGACAGCAACGACATGCCGCCCGCCCTGCGCGAACACTTCCTGGCGTTCCGGGGTCAGGAGTATCCGACCGGCCAGGAGGATCGTCTGCTGCGCAACGTCGGCAGTCGCTTCGTCGACGTGTCCGCGAGTGCAGGCATCGCGGGCTACGGCATGGGTCTGTCGGCGACCTGGTGGGACTACGACGACGATGGGTTTCCCGATCTCTACGTCGCCAACGACCTCGAGTCGCCCGACACGCTCTACCACAACGAACGCGACGGCACCTTCCGCAACGTGACCTCGGAGGTGCTGCCGCACACCGCGTACTACGGCATGGGCAGCGACGCGGGCGACATCGATGGCGACGGCCGGCTCGATTTCCTCGTCGCCGACATGAGCATGACGACGCACAAGGCGGCGAAGGTGCTCATGGGCGACATGAACCGGCAGCGCGACGTGCTCATGCATGCGCGGCCGCCGCAGTACATGCGCAACGCGCTGCTGCTCAACACGGGGCTCGGCAAGTTCCAGGAAGCGGGCATCCTCGCGGGCGTCGCGAGCACGGACTGGACGTGGAGCGTGCTGTTCGGCGACCTCGACAACGACGCGCGGCTCGACCTGTTCGCGACCAACGGCATCGCGCGCTTCGACATGGATCCCGACCTCAAGATCCGCGTCGACAGTCTGACCGCGCAGAAGCGGTATGCGGCCGCGGTGGAAGTCATCCAAAACGTGCGCAAGGTGCCCGAGAAGAATCAGGCACTGCGCAACTCCGGCGACCTGAAGTTCACGAAGACGGGGGCGGACTGGGGACTCGACCTCGAAGCCGTGAGCCACGGTGCCGCACTCGTCGACCTCGACGGCGACGGCGACCTCGATGTCGTGGTCAACAACTGGAACGAACCGGCTGCGGTCTACGAGAACAGGACGACGGACGGCAACGCGATCGTGGTAGCTCTACGGGGCCAGCGCAGTGAGCGCTTCGGGGTCGGGGCTCGCATCACGGCGACGCTCGGCGACGGCACGACCATCCTGCGTGAGAACTGGCTGTCGCGCGGCTATCTGTCGGGCCAGAACCCCGAGCTGCACTTCGGTCTCGGCAAGGCGACGGCGGTGAAGGAACTGCGCGTGCAATGGCCGTCGCGCCACGTACAGATCTTCGCGGACCTCGCCGCCGGCCAGCGCTACACGATCACCGAGCCGCCGGGTGCACCGCTGGAGCGGGAGCCGCGTGGACTGACCGAAGAGATCTTCGGCGAGACCACGGCTCCGCCATTCCGCCACCAGGAGAACGAGTTCGACGAGTTCAAAGACCAACCGCTGCTGCCGAGCGGCGTGTCGCGTCTCGGCCCCGGCATCGCATTCGGCGATGCCGATGGGGACGGCGACGACGACCTCTTCGTCGGTGGCGCGCGCGGTCAGGCGGGCGCGCTATTCCTCGCTCGCAAGAATGGTTGGCAGAAGCAGCCCGGCCCCTGGGAGCAGGACGCGATGTGCGAGGACATGGGCGTGCTGTGGCTCGACTACGACGGCGATGGCGACCTCGACCTGTTCGTCGCGAGCGGCGGCGCCGAGGTGAAGGCCGGTGACGAGACGCTCTGCAACCGCCTCTACCGCAACGAGGGGCGCGGCACGTTCGTGCGCGACATCGCGGCCTTGCCCGGGCTGCGCGAGTCGTCGGGCCACGCCTGCGCGGCGGACTTCGATCGCGACGGCGATGTCGATCTGTTCGTCGCCGGCCGGCTCGTGCCCGGCGCGTATCCCGATGCGCCGCCGAGTCGGCTGCTGCGCAACGACGGTGGACGCTTCGTCGATGTGACGGCCGACCTCGCGCCCGCTCTGCTGCATGCGGGCATGGTGACGAGTGCGCTGTTCACGGACGTCGACGGCGATGGCCTGCTCGACCTGCTGGTCGCCGCGCAGTGGCAACCGATCCGGTTCCTGAAGAACGACGGCAAGACGTTCGTCGACCAGACCGAAGCCGCGGGCCTCGCCAAGTACACGGGCTGGTGGAACAGTCTCTGCGCGTGGGACGTCGACGGCGATGGCGACCTCGACTACGTCGCCGGCAACCAGGGCCTCAACACGAAGTACAAGGCGAGTGCCGAGCACCCGGCGCGCTTGTTCTTCGGCGACTTCGACGACAACGGCACGCGCGACCTCGTCGAGGCGAAGTACGAAGGCGACAACCTCCTGCCCGTGCGCGGGCGCAGCTGCAGCAGCCAGGCGATGCCGTTCCTGGCGCAGAAGTTTCCGACCTACGATCAGTTCGCAAGCTCGCTGCTGAAGGACATCTATCCGCAGGAGAAGCTCGCCGCGTGCGGCCAGCTCGAAGCAACGACGCTGGCGAGCTCACTGCTGCGCAACGACGGCAAGGGGAGATTCACCATCGAAGAATTGCCGCGCCGCGCGCAGCTCGCGCCCATCTTCGGCATGGTCGCGATAGGGGACCTGCTCGTGTGCGCCGAGAACAGCTACGCACCGGAGCCGGAGACGGGGCGCCACGATGGCGGCACAGGCCTCGTGCTGCGCGCTGGGAAGAGTGGGATCGAAGTGGTGCCACCAATCGAACACGGCATCTGTTTCTTCGGTGATCGCAAGGGCCTCGCTCTGCGGCGGCGGAATTGCGATCGATCCATCGAAGTCGTGTTCGCGAACAACGACGGGCCGCTGTGCGCATTTGCCACCGGCGTACTTGGCAAGGCCGTCGTGTTGCCAAAGCTGCCAGGCAATCCCACCGCGATCGGCACGCGCATCGTGTTCGAGTTCGCGGATGGAACGAAGCGCGCGGTCGAGGTGCAGGCAGGTTCGGGGTATCTCTCGCAGCCGCAGCCCTGCCTCGACACCACGGCCGTGCGTGCCCGGGTGCGCCTGCCTGACGGAACCGAGAGCGTGCAAGAGCTGGCAGGGAAGTAGCCG
>JAYUCN010000420.1:0-1888 GCA_043740335.1 Planctomycetota bacterium | reverse complement strand
GAGCGTACTGACGCGGAACATCTGGCCTGCCCCTTCAGCGTCGCTCGCCGTGATGATCGGCGTGTTGACCCAGAAGAACCCTTCCTGCGTGAAGAACTGGTGCACCGCGAACGCCGCCGCGTGGCGCACGCGCGCGATCGCGCCGAACGTGTTGGTGCGCGGCCGCAGATGCGCCTGCTCGCGCAGGAACTCGAGCGTGTGCTCCTTCGGCTGGATCGGGTAGGTCTCGGGATCGGCGACGAGACCGACGACCTCGATCGTTTCGGCCTGGATCTCGAAGGCCTGGCCCTTGCCCTGGCTCTTCACGAGCGTGCCGCGCGCGATCAGCGACGCACCGGCGGTCAGGTGCATGACACCTTCCTGGTAGTTAGGCAGCGTGTTCGGTGCCACGACCTGCAGCGTGCCCTGGCAACTACCGTCGGTGACCTGCACGAACGAGATGCCCGCCTTGCTGTCGCGGCGCGTGCGTACCCAACCGCGGACTTCGACCAGGCTGTCGACGGGCACCTGGCCCGCGAGCACCTGCCTGACGCTGACGATCTGCATGCCGGCAGGATGGCCGGTGCTCCGGGCGAGGGTCAAGCGTCGCGTCAGGCCCGGCAGGCCTCGATCCGCGTCAGGCCTCGATGTCGAGCGGGGGCTGGTGGTCGCCGGCGTGCACGAAGTAGCACATGCGCAACCGCTCGCCGACCAGACCGTCGTGCACGAGGCCCTGCTGGGCGAAGAAGTCGAGGGCGGGCTGGTTGCGCACGTCGATCCACGCGATCACGCGCCGGATGCCCATGCTGCGCGACAACCGCAAGGCCGCTTTGAACATTGCGCTGCCATGGCCGAGGCGCCGGCACTCGGGAGCAACCACGAGCGTCAACTCGGCGATGCGATCCGGCCCACAGTCGAGGCGCAGAAACCCCACCGGACGCCCACCGGACTCGGCGACCCGTGCGGTGATGTGCGCGTCGGCCAGCAGGCGTTGTGGCCATTCGCGCCGCAGGAGCCCGCCCGGCATCGACAGCCCGGGCCCGGACAACCAGGGCTCGACCGCTCCCGCATCGCTCATGGCGAAGGGGCGCAGTTGCAGAGGGCCGGCGAGGTGGAGCATGCGGACGTGCCACTCTAGTTGAGGGCCAGGGTTGGTAACCACGGGAGGAGCGGACAGTTCGCTTGACCGACCGTTGGCCAGGGCTACCATCTGCCGCGAGATCTGTGCCGGCGATCCTCGGATGGTCGTTGCAGTCTCGCCCTCCGACCAACCGGTATCACCCGGGCAGTCGGTGGAAATCCCTTCCGCGGACGGCGGCAAGCCGGTCCAGGAACCCCGAGCCATGGTTCGGGGAGTGGGGATTCTACCGCCTGACCGGGTTCGCCGTTTCTCCTCACCGTCTTCGACGTCTTCGACTTTGTTCCTACGGCAGCCATGGCCAACAACGCCGACATTCTTCGCTACATCGACTCCATCGCTCGCGACAAGGAGATCGACAAGGAAGCGCTGATCGTCGCCATCGAACAGGCGATGGCCCAGGCGTTGGCCAAGAAGTACGGCGTCGACGACGTCGAGATGCATCTCGACCGCGAGACGGGCGAGTTCGTCTGCAACTACGACGTCTCGATGGAAGACCAGGGCCGCATCTTCGCGATGTCGGTCAAGCAGGCCATCATCGGCAAGGTGCGCGAGGCCGAGCGCGACGTGATCTTCGCCGAGTTCGAGGCCAAGCTCGGCGAGATCGTGAGCGGCACCATCCAGCGCTTCGAGGGCGACACCGTCATCGTCAATCTCGGTCGCACGACCGAGGGCATCCTGCCGCGCGCCGAGAAGGTGCGCAGCGAGAACTACAACGTCGGCGAACGCATTCGTTCGCTCATCTACGAAGTGAAGAAGGTGGGGCCGCGG
>JAYUCN010000419.1:0-4679 GCA_043740335.1 Planctomycetota bacterium | reverse complement strand
GCGAACGGGCGGCGCGAAGGTGGGGGACTGCGCGACCGTGGTCGCGGTGGCGAGGACGAGCAGGGGCAGGACAGCGAGTCGCATCGGCATCTCCTTGGTCGCGACGGACCACGTCGTCGACCGCCGCGGAGTCTAGTCCACGGCACGGAGTTCGGGGAGCCGCGAGTCACGTCGGCGAGGCTGCGGCATCGAGGAATGTCGCCGGGGCCTTGCCCCCCTCGTGCCACTTCCTCGCATGCGATCACTATCCAACCCCATCGAGGACTGGCGAACCCGTGCCCGGCAGAACCTGCGCGCAGCGACCCTGCTCGCGGCGAGGCACCCGCCGCTCCTGTACCCCGCCGTCTCCCGGATCTACTACGCCTGCTTCCAGGCAACCTGCGCAGCGCTGCTGGCCAAAGGCATCCCCTGTGGGGAAGCCCATGGCGATGCGTGGCGTGTCGCCAACCATGTGCGGTTGGGGCTTGGCACAAGGCTCCGGCGCCTCTACTACTGGCGTCGCGCGGCCGACTACGCCACTCGGGACATCCCGGATGACGACGCCCGCGACCTCGTGGCAACCTACGCCAGACTGACCCGCGAACTCGGAATCTCGGAGGAAGCATGAACCCTCAAATCCAAGCGATTCTCGATGTCCTCACGGGGGACGCGTTCCCCTATCCGGTCGCGATCTTCCGGGATCATGACTTCGACCTCGGGCCGATCCTGTCGGTAGACGCGTTCGATGTTCCTGCGGGTTGCCTCCTCGCAGTGCAAGAACGCCTTGGCGACCTTGTCTTCCCGGTCGAGACCACGCCGATCTTGCTGGCTGGTGCTGTCTACGACTTCGAATCTGCCAAGCAGCGGGCGAGGTTGCCCGAGGACACGGTGTGGTACGAGCCGCGACGCGCGCACGCGCAGACGCGGTGAAGCAGAGGGCCGCTCGCGTCCTGCGGACAGGGCGAGGACAGGCCGCAGGCCGCTCACTGGCGCGGATATAAAATGACCGACGCCGTCCGGCCCAGGATCCATGCGGCTTCCAGGGTTTCGACATGGCCTTGGATTGGTACGAGGCGCAGCACACAGTCGCGACCTCGCTCATTTCGCAGACGCTAGCCCAGCTCCTTCAGGCTCTGCTCCACGCCAGCGAGCTGCGCCCGCAGCCCTTCGAGACTCGCGCGTTCCTTGGCGATGACCTGCGGCGGTGCCTTCGCGACGAAGCCCTCGTTGCCGAGCTTCTTCTCGATGCCGCCGATCTGGGCGAGCAGTTTCTCGGCTTGTTGCTGGAGCTTCTGCTTCTCCTTGCCGAGGTCGACGACGCCGAGCAGGAACGCCTTCGCCGTGCCTTGCACGACGGTCGCCGAGTCGGGAGTGCGCTGCATGGAAGCACCGATCGTCACGTCGCCGAGGCCGGCCATGTGACCGAGCAGCGTGCTGACCGCGGTCAACACCTTCGCCGTGTGGCCATCCGCCTGGATGCGCGTCGTCACGCGATCGCGCGGCGGCACCTGGTAGCGCGCTCGCGTCTCGCGGATCGCGACGCACCATTGCTGCATCGTGGTGATCTGCTGCTCGACGTCGGCATGGCGCCACTCGGCGTCACCGACCGGCCACTGTGCATGCACGAGCTGTGCGCTGGCCGCGAACTGTTTCGCCACGCCACGCTGCGGCGCGAGTTCGCCGAGCTTCGTCCACAGCGTCTCGGTAAGGAACGGCACGAAAGGGTGCAGGAGCCGCAGCGTCTGGTCCATGACCGCGGCGAGCATCTGCTTCGCCGTTGCCGCGGACGCCGCGTTGGCACCTTCCCGGAAACGCGGCTTCAGCATCTCGAGGTACCAGTCGCAGAGTTCGTTCCAGAAGAAGTCGCGCGCCGTCGCGAGTGCTTGCGACGGGTTGTAGCCGACGAGGTTCTTCTGCACGGTCTCGATGGCGTCTTGCAGGCGCGACAGGATCCAGCGGTCCTCGATCGCCAGCTTCGTCACGTCGAGCACCCGGAACTGCGTGCCCTCGAGATTCAGGAAGGCGAAGCGCGCCGCGTTGAACAGCTTGTTGCAGAAGTTGGCGCCGACCACGAAGCGTTCGCTCGTCGCCTTCGCGGGCGTGATGCCTTCCTTCGCATACTGGCCGACGAGGTCCATCGGCTGCTTCGTCACGGGATCGAGGTAGGTGCCGAGGTAGCGGCCCGGCTTCGCCGTCGCCAGATCGATGAGCTGCTCGGGCTCGCCCGCCTTCGTGAACGGCGAGATCGCCTGCACGGGCAGCCGGATGTCCTGCGTGCCCGTCTGCAGTTCGCAGACGACGTAGCGCAGCGCGTCGGCGCCGTAGCGGCAGATGATGTCGAGCGGGTCGATGCCGTTGCCCTTGCTCTTCGACATGCGCTCGCCCTTGCCGTCGAGGATCGTCGCGTGCAGGAACACGCTCGGAAACGGCACGTCGCCGAGGTTGTAGAGCCCGACCATCACCATGCGCGCGACCCACAACGTGATGATGTCGCGGCCCGTGACGAGGCACGAACCCGGGTACCAGTAGCTCAGGGCGTCGGGCTTGCCCGGGCTGGCCGCGAGCGGCGTCTGGCCGGCATCGACCTTCGCGGTCGCCGGGTCGGGCCAGCCGAGCGTGCTGTGCGGCCACGAGGCCGAGCTGAACCACGTGTCGAGCACGTCGGGGTCGAGCTGCAGGCCCGCGCCCTGGAGCACCGGGCCGACGGTCGTGTCGTTCTGCGGCTCGCGGAAGCAAACCTGTACCTCGACGGCAGCCGGGGCATTGGGCCCCTTGAGGTGCGCGAACGCCTGTTGCGGCGACAACCGCGTGCCGTCGGGCAACAGGATCCAGGCGCATACGTCGTCACGCTGCAACTGCGACGCGAGCATCGGTTGCAGCATGAGCAGATGTTGCGCGGGCAGGTCGCCGCGCCAGACCGGGATGCGATGGCCCCACCAGAGCTGGCGGCTGATGCACCAGTCGCGCTTCTCGGCGAGCCACTGGTCGTACATCTTGCGGTAACGGTCCTGATCCGGATGGAACCGCACCTGCTGGCGCGCGGTGCCGTCGGCGAACGGCGGCAACGTGCCCGCCGCGGCGTCGAGAGCGGCTTGCGCCAAGCCCGGCCGGCGGCACTCCTTCGTGGTGCCTCGTCCCATGAGTACGCCGCCGTCGACGTCGCCCATGTGCACGAACCACTGCTTGCTCAGGAAGGGTTCTACGATCGTCTTGCTGCGGTCGCTGTGATCGATCTCGATGGTGCGGTCCTCGACCTTGTCGACGAGGCCGAGCTTGGTGAGGTCTTGCATCACGTTCTTGCGCGCGACGAACCGGTCCTGGCCGGAGTAGGCACCGCCGCGTTCGCTGATCGTGCCGTCGGTGTTCAGCACGTTGATGGCGCCGATGTGCGGATGGCGCTGCCAGACCTGGTAGTCGTTCGGATCGTGTGCGGGCGTGATCTTCACGCAGCCGGTGCCGAGGGTCGGATCGGCCCAGTCGTCGATGAGCAGTGGGATCTCGCGGCCGGTGAGCGGCAGCGTGACCTTCTTGCCATTCTTGGCCATCGCGGCGATCTGCACGAGCGTGGGCAACAGGTCGCGTTCGCGTGCCTGCAGACGATCCAGTTCCTGCTGCGCCGCGTCCTTCTCCTTGGCAGCGGCCTCGGTGACCCTCTGGCGTTGGGCCACGATCGCGGCGCGCATCGCACCCGCGGGATCGCTGTGTACGGCCACGGCGGTGTCGCCGAGCATCGTCTCGGGCCGCGTCGTCGCGACGAGCACGTGCGTGGGTTCGCCGGGGCCCGCACGCGGCACCGGGTAGCGCAGGTGGTAGAACTTGCCCTGCACTTCTGCCTTGTAGAGTTCGTCGTCGGCGACTGCGGTCTGCAGGGCGCAGTCCCAGTTGACGAGGCGGTTGCCGCGGAAGATCAAGCCGTCGCGGAACATCGCGAAGAACGTGTGCCGCACGGCGCGCACGCAGACGTCGTCCATCGTGAAGCGCGCGCGGTCCCAGTCGCACGAGCAGCCCATCGCCTGCTGCTGTGCCACGATGCGCAGCTTGCTCTGCGCGGCCCAGTCGTGGATGCGCTGCACGAGCCCGTCGCGGCCGACGTCGTGGCGCGTCTTGCCCTCGATCTCCTTCAAGCGCTTCTCGACGACGGCCTGCGTGGCGATGCCGGCGTGGTCGGTGCCGCATTGCCACAGCGTGTTGTCGCCTTGCATGCGGTGCCAGCGGATCAGCAGGTCCTGCATCACGTTGTCCATCGCGTGGCCCATGTGCAGGGCGCCCGTGACGTTCGGCAACGGCATCATGACGACATAGCGGTGCGCGCGATCGTCGGGCGACGCAGCGAAGGCCTTCGTCGACAGCCAACGGCTCGTCACCGCTGGTTCGAGCAATGCGGGTTCGTACTTCGTGGGCAGTTCGGTGCTCATCGGGGGCGAAGAGTCTAGCCATCGCCGAACAGCCGCGCGACCGCTGCGAACGCCTCGACGTACGCATGGCTGCACGGGCCGTCGCGGTCGAACCCGATCGGAGCCCGCACGTTCCACGAGATCATGGCGGAGCGAGGCGGTGGCGAGTGGGCGGCCGTTCCATCGTGACGGAACTCTGGAAGGGCGTGCCGATCACCGCACCGAGTTCGACCAGCAGCTCGCCGCTGTCACCGGCGTCCACCGCCTCCTCGCCCGGAACCACTGGTCCGGGGCAGGTTGATCGAA
>JAYUCN010000418.1:0-4682 GCA_043740335.1 Planctomycetota bacterium | reverse complement strand
GACGAGGCTCGCATCAGCGGAGTCTCCGGATCGCGACCGGCAATCGCTGCTGACCGACCGACATCATGGTGGCGAGTTCCTGCATGCCGAAGTCGAGCCCGGTCGTGTTGTTGCCCGCTGCGATCGTGATCGCCTGTGGATCATCGAGACTCGGCCACGCGCCGAACAGTTCGCCAGCGTCGCCGAGCAGGCCGTCGTTGTCGCGGTCGGTACCGGCCACGAGCAGGTAGGTGCCCGGCGCGACCGAGCCCATCGCGAAGCGGAAACTGTTGCCGGCCGTCGTCGAGGCCTGGAACTTCGCCTCCAGCGTCAACGGATCGAGCAGCAGCACGAAGATCGTGTCGGCGGACGTCGGCGACGCCCCCACCTGGAGTCGGACATCGATGCTGATCGAGAACGGAGTCGCGCCAGCGAGGTAGTTGAGGGTCACGCGCGTCTGGTAGACGCCGTTGGCGAGACCGGTGCGGTTGACGGTGATGTCGAGGCGATCGAAGTCGATGCCGTTGCCAGCGGTCGCATCGACGAGGTTGCTCGCGAACCAGGGCGCCGCGGGTTGGAGCGAGGGCGCTCCGTTCAGAACCAGGTTGCCAATGCCCCGATTCTCGAGGCCGACGGACACCTGCGTGAGGTTCGTGCCGAAGTCCACGGCCGCTGGCACAGCGACGAGGATCGGACTGGTGACCGCACCGCCACCCGCGGCCTGCACGGCCGCCAGTGCATCGACGAGCCGACCGTTGTTCGGCAGCCCATTCACCAGCACCGCGGTGGTCGTGAGGATCGTTCGGATCTGGCCTGCAGTCAGGGCCGGGTTCCTGGCCTTGACGAGCGCCGCGACGCCGGCGACGTGCGGGCTCGCCATCGACGTACCGTTCTCGAACTTGAAGAAGAACTGGCCCTGGTCGTTCGAGATGCACGACAGCACGCCGTCAGGAAAACCGTCGCCGTTGCGATCGACGCTCATGTCGCCGCCCGGAGCCCAGATGTCGACGGTCGTGGCGAAGTTCGAATAGGGCGCGCGTTGACGGACGAGGTCGGTCGCCCCCACGGAGAGAACGGAGTCGAACGCCGCCGGCGAGCTGAGCTGGGCCGAGTTGTCGTTGCCAGCCGCCGCGACGATCAGCACGCCGGCGTTGGTCGCGGCGATGCACGCCTGCTCGAATACGGCGCTGAGGCCCGGACCACCGAGACTCATGTTGATGACGTCGGCGCGCTGCGGCGGCAACTGGCCGCTGCCGTTCGCGAGGCGGGCGGCGAAGAGGACACCGTTGGCAATGTCGTCGATGCTGCCGCCGCCCTGACCGAGCACACGCACGATCATGAGCTTGCAATTCCAGTCGACGCCAGCGACGCCGACGCCGTTGTTGCCGTTCGCGCCGATCGTGCCGGCGACGTGCGTGCCGTGGAAGCTGCTGCCCTGCGGCGTCTCGAGATCGCCCGCGTCTTCGGGGTTGGGGTCACGACCATCGCCATCGCGGGCGGCGGCCGGATTGCTGATCATGTCGAACCCGTCGATGAGGCGGCCAGCAAACTCCGGATGCTGGCGGGCGATGCCGGTGTCGAGCACCGCCACGATCACGTTCGTCGAACCCTGCGTGAGGTCCCACGCCTGCGGCAGGTTGATCTGCGGGTAGTGCCACTGCCTCACGTAGAGGGGGTCGTTCGGCTGCACCGTCGCATGCAGCATGTAGTTCGGGCTCGCGCAGCGCACGCCGGCCTGCTGCGACAGTTGCGCCGCCGCGTCGCAGGTCCTGAGCTCGGCGCTCGACGCGAGCGGCGCGCCGTCGGCAAGACGCGCAAGTCCCGCGGTCGCCCGCGCGCGATAGACCGCGATCGGCCCACCAGAGCGCACGAGCTCGTATTCGTCATTGGCGAGTTCTGCTGCCACATGGCCCGGCTCGAGCCACACCACCACTTCGCCCGGCACCATCGGCTGCAGCGCGTCGAACGAAGGCGCGAGCATCGCTGGCGCCAATTCGGGCACCCGCACCTGGCCCGACAAGGTGGCCGTAGTCGGGGCCGGCGCCGGCGCCGAGCCGCCGCCGCCACCACATGCCACCGCGAGCACACTGACCGAAGGGAACAACCAGGATCGGCAACCAGGGAAACACTTCATGTGATTTTGGCTTCGAGAACGACGGTCGCGAGGCGGTGTGGCAACGATCCAGGGCTCCGCCGAACACGGCAGCTACCGACCGCACGGCACGGGTGGAAGCAGCCACGGCGGCATCTGGCACGCCCGCCAGGGATCGAACCTGGGACCGCCGCTTTAGAAAAGCGGTGCTCTATCCGACTGAGCTACGGGCGCCTCCTCTTGCGACGATAGCGCCGTTCCCATCGGAAGGCACGCTGACGCCGGAGCACAGAGAAGCACCGTCGGCGCGAAACCGCGAGCAGGCCATTCCCGCAACCAACCGCACTTGCTATGCTCCTCGCCCGCAATGCTCCAGGTTGCACCCGCCGGCAGTCCCGAAGGACCAAGCCCAAGCACCTTGGTGCGGAAGACCTGAAGCCTGGCCCGCCTGGTTCGATCATCGCGGCGCATACCGCAGGAGCGGTACACCGCCGAGGCAGGGCCTTGGTTTTGAAATGACAGCAAACGACTTTGTTTCGCTCGGACTGTCCGAGCCGATCCTGCGTGCCCTCGAAGCGCGCAATTACACGACCCCCACGCCGATCCAGGCGCGCGCCATCCCGCACCTGCTCGAAGAACGCGACCTGCTCGGCGTCGCCCAGACCGGCACCGGCAAGACCGCGGCGTTCGCGCTGCCCATGCTCCAGTGCCTGGCCGAACGCAACCAGCGGCCGCGGCCACGCATGCCGCGCGCCCTCGTGCTGGCACCCACGCGCGAACTGGCGACGCAGATCGCCGAGTCGTTCGAAGCCTACGGCCGCTACCTCGGTCTGCGCGTCGCCGTCGTCTTCGGCGGCGTCGGTCAGAACCCCCAGGTGCAGGCACTGCGGGCCGGCGTCGACATCCTCGTCGCCACGCCCGGTCGCCTGCTCGACCTCATGCAGCAACGGCACGCCGACCTGTCGGCGGTCGAGATCCTCGTGCTCGACGAAGCCGACCGCATGCTCGACATGGGTTTCCTGCCCGATGTGCGCCGCATCCTGTCGGCGCTGCCGCGCGATCGCCAGTCGCTCTTGTTCTCGGCGACGATGCCGCAGGACATCCAGGCACTCGCCAACAAGTTCCTGCGCGACCCGCTGCGCGTCGAAGTGTCGCCGCCGACCCACACCGCAGATCGTATCGCGCAGAGCATCTGGTTCGTGACCAAGGCGCAGAAGCGCGACCTGCTCGCCGAGCTGCTCGCCGATCCCGTGTTCGAGCGCACGCTCGTCTTCACGCGCACGAAGCACGGCGCCGACCGCGTCGTCAAGCACCTGCGCACGGTGGACATCCCGGCCCACGCGATCCACGGCAACAAGTCGCAGAACGCGCGCGAAAAGGCACTCGACGACTTCCGTTCGGGCCGCGCGCCCGTGCTGATCGCCACCGACATCGCCGCGCGCGGCATCGACGTGCCCGAGATCACGCACGTGATCAACTTCGATCTGCCGAACATTCCGGAGAGCTACGTGCACCGCATCGGTCGCACCGCGCGCGCCGGGCGCGAGGGCATCGCGATCTCGTTCTGCGACCACGAAGAACGCGAGTTCCTGCGCGACATCGAGAAGCTCATCAAGCAGAGGATCCCCGTGGCGGGCGACTGGTCGCGCGCGGGCAGGAAGCCGGCGCCTGAGGCGCCTGCGGCGACGACCATCAGGTCGGCACCGACGAAGGTGCGCGACCCGCACAATCCGTGGTTCGAGGCGGGCCGCGAAGAAGACCTCGTTGGTGCGGCACCGGTGCCACAGCGACCCGTGCAGCGGCAGCGACCGGATTCGCGGTCGGCGCCGGGTCCGTACTTGCCTGCGCCGCCGAAGCCGCACCAGGGCGAACGCCGCAATGCGCAGCGGCATCAGGGCCATGGGCGCGCGGAGCGCGGCCACAAGCACCGGCCGGCGACGCCAAACTACGTCGATCCGGAACAGCGGCGCCACCAGCAACAGCCGCAACCAACGCCGCAGCAACGGCGGGACGACGACCGCGGCCCGCGGCGGCAAGAGCCGCATCCCGCGCACAAGCGACCGTCGGGGCCGCACCATTCCCAACGCCGGCCGCGGCGTTGATGCGGGCAGCGGGTGATTCGGGGGTGAGCGGCGGATACGGACGATGGATGGTTCGTACGTTCGTACTGCCTCGCCACTTCGTCGTGGCTATCGCCGCCAGGTGCTCGTCTGGTGAGGCCCTCCGGGGAACGTCGCCGCGTCGCCGAGCACGAGCCATTGGGCGGAAAGCGACCAGCTACCTGTGCCAGTCGCCGGGATCGGCAGCGGCAGGTCGAAGCGCGCGCCTCAGCCCCCGCGCGGCTGCGTCATCCCCGCGAACCCGAACTTCGCGTGCAGCACCTGGAAGAAGTGCATCGGACCCAACCCCAGATGTCGGAACCGCGCCGCCGCTGGCCGCAGCACGATCCTTCCACCGACCGGCACCTGCACCTGGATCTGCCCATCGATCTGCCCGTACGCGTACTTCTTGTTGCCCGTCTCGACCACTTCGATCTCGATGCCCTTCCCGACCGGCAAGACCAACGGCCGCGCACTCAACGTGTGCGACGCGAGCGGCGTCAACACCAACG
>JAYUCN010000417.1:0-4682 GCA_043740335.1 Planctomycetota bacterium | reverse complement strand
CGCCGCCTCGATGGCGCGGTAGGCGACGGGGTTCAACTTGCCGAAGAGTGCAGCGCGATTGATCTCGGTCATGATTGCTACTTGGAACGGGGACGGGTGTGGTTGCGATAGGGGCGGTCGGGCTGCAGCAGCAGGCCGTCGGCTTCGCGGCCGGCCTGCGGTTGTTCGAGCCAGCTGGTCCAGCCGAGATGTGCGTCTGCCGCGAGACGGAGCTGCGGTACCTCGGCGTGCCGCAGCACGAGGCGGGCTTCCCAGGCGACTTCGAAACCGATGTAGGAGCGCACGAGCGCCTCGAGCCGGTGCCAGCTGTCGCCGCCTGGCAACAGCCGTTCGTAGAGGGGCAGTGGCAGCGGACCGCAGATGATGCGAATCGTCTGGGTGCAATCCCAGATGCTGTCGCCAAGGAAGGCGTTGCCGCCCAGGTTGGCGCCGGTCACGGCACCGAGGCGGCAGCGTTCGCGGCCGGGCATCGGCAGCCAACGGCCGATGAACTCCTCGACGCGCACCTGGATGCCGAAGAATCCGGCGATCAGCGCCTGCAGTCCCTCGGGATTCCGCACCTGACGTGCGAAGTGGCCGATCCAGTGGCGGCGGGCGCGGTCGACGCGCGGCTCCTGGTCGCGTGTCGCCGAGTTGCCGAAGCCGGCCAGCGCGCCGAAGTAGCGCGCGAAGCGGTCCTGTTCCGGCCGGTCCAGTTCGATCGCTGGTTGCGAGTTCGCGGCGGCGCGCCAGAACAGCGACAGGATGCGGTGGTGGAACACGTCGAGGAAACTGCGCAGCGTCGGATCCTGGTGCCGGCGCAGGCGCTCGAGCACGAACTCCGTCAGGTGCAGCGGCAGTGGACCGTTCGGGCCGAGCAGGCCGAGTGGGAACACGCGCAACGTGCCGGCGTGTTTCCCGCGGCCGTTGGTTGCGAACTCGGCGATGGCGCCGGCCGGGAACACCATGTGCGGCTCCTGCCCCAGCCGCACGCCGTCGTCGCTCGGGCGCACCGAACGGCCGAGCCGTGGACGGTCGAGGAACGCGCACTCGAGCAGGCGCATGGCGCGCGCGAGGTCGAATCGATGCGCTGCCGCGGCCAGCGCCGCGAGCCGGTTCACAGCAGCTGGCGGTTGCCGATCCGGGGCGGCCATCGGGCGATCTCTCCGCGTTCGACGGTATGGAGCACCGTCTCGGTGAAGGAGTTGAGGGATACGGAGCGGGCGAAGAAACGCTCGAGCACGCAGCCGAGCAGGTAGGCACTGCTGCCTTCGAACTGGCTCTCGTCGCATGTCAGCGTGATCAGGAGTCCACGCCCGAACGCCAACGGACCTGGTGTCGGCAGCCGTCGTGCCACCGGTTCGCAGCGCACCGAGCGCACGCCCTGTACCTGCTTCTGCACGTGGCGGTCGGTGCTGTCACCGTAGACTGCGAGCAGTTCGCGCAGCGCGACGGCGCCCTGGCGGCTGTCCTGGTCGACCAGCGTGACGTAGTTGAGCGTGAGCTGGTCGATCAGCCGCCATGCGGTGTCACCATGGGCCAGCGACGGTCGCGGGCGCGTTGGCCCGGCAATGCACCGCACGCCCTGAACGGGTGCCGTGGCCTCCATCGTGAAGTCGGTCTGCAGCTGGCCGAGCGGCATCAGCAGCGGCAAGTCGCGGTTGCTGCACATGGCGCGTACCGCGAGCTGGGCCAGGGCGGGGTCGAACGGTGGCAGTTGGCTGTCCGTGAGCGTCAGGAAGATCTCGCTGCCGACGTAGCTCGAGCGCGGGCCACCAGGGCGTGGTGCCTGGGTTTGACGCCGTTGGCGCCGCTCGATCGTGTAGTAGCGCTGGTCGATGCCTGGCAAGGCAAAGTCGTCCGTGCCATAGAGCGGCCGAAACGCCTGCTCCTGCTCGTCGGCGGTGCCATGGCCGGTGACTTCGAGCAGCGAATGCACTTCGAAGTCCAGCGGCCGCGAACGGTCGGGCACGACGTGGTAGTCGGGTTGGGTCGGATCGAGGTGGATACGGTCGCAGCGCTTCTCGAACAGATTGATTGCCGGCGTGGTGAACAGGCAGAAGCGCGATGGGTCGACGTTGTTCTCCAACCGCGGGGCCGGCCGATCGAAGAGGAAGAACACGTCCAACTCGCGGGCATCGCCGGCGGCTCGTGTGGCCGCGTCGAGTCCACGCAGCTCGATGTACCGGAAGCGTTCGGGGAAGGTGAAGTACTCCTGGAGCAGGCGGTGGCCCTGGAACGCGCGGGGTGCCAGCGGCAGCAGAGCTTCGTGATCCTGGAAACCGACTGCCTGCACCGCGCCATCGGGCAGCTGCCGCTGCCATGGGACCGGCTTGCTGGCCGGGCGAACGACGACGGCGATGGTGTTGGCCAGCAACTGCTCGTGGAGATGCATCGGCAGGTCCTCTGGTCCCTGCAGGAACAGGGGCAGGGAGCGCAGGGGGAGCTGACCGAACGTGGCCTTGCCGAGAGTCTGCAGGCGCAGGCGGATGCCGGCGCGCAGGTTGGCGACCTCCGGCAGCGCGAAGGCGGCCAGGTCGCGCGGCGAACCGACGTATTGAGCCTCTTGCACTTGCAGGGGCCACAGCGTGACCTTGTGCGCGGTGCGGTACTCGCACGTGGTCTGGTCGCCCTTGCCGAGCAGGCTGCGGAGCACCGTGCCGCGCTGCACTTCGACTCCGGCAAGCAGCGCTGGATCGGCGCCGATCGGCTGCAAGTGCACCATCACCATCGATGGCACCGGCGCCAGGTAGATGGGGAACAGGCACTCGAGCAGTTGCTGCGTGAAGCGCGGGAACTCGGCGTCGAGCTTGAGCTGCACGCGCGCGGTCAGGAACGCAAAGCCCTCCAGCAGGCGTTCGACGTACGGATCGGAGACATCGAGACCGCTCATCCCGAGGCGACCGGCGATCTTGGGGTACTCCAAGGCGAACTCGGCACCGATCTCGCGCACGTACTCGAGTTCGTTCTTGTAGTAGTGCAACAGGCGCGGGTCCATCAGGACGCGGCCTCCCGGCCCGGCTCGGTCACGGCGACGCAGCCAGTCTCGAGGTCGATCTCGGTGCGCAGGAACATCTCCAAAGGCAGTGGATGCGCCCACAGTCGCGCGGTGATCTCGAAGGTGATGGCGCGATGGCTCATGGCGCCCGTGGGCACGGCTTTCACACGCACCGTGTCGCGCAGGAGCCGAGGCTCGAAGTTCCAGATCGACTCGCGCAACAGCCGTTCGACCCGCGGCAGGTTGAGGCCCGAGACTTGCACGCCAGCCAGGCTCGGAATGCCGTAGTTGATCACGGAGGTGGCGACGATGCCGATCCGCTCGGCGGCTTCGGGTGTGAACGTGGCACCGGTGTTGAACAACCACTCCAGGTCGCGCACGACGCTCTGGCGCAGACGCTTCAGCGAGATCACGCGGTCGTCGCGCGATTCGACTTGCTTGTCGGGAGCGTCGTCGGTGAGCCGATCGAGCAGCGCTGGCTGCAGTCGCTCCTTCGGGATCAGTTCGGCCATGGGCGGATCATGCCGGCGCATCGATGGTGATCTGGCGCACGTCGAGCAGCCCGTACTCGCCGGTGTCGGTTGCCAGAACCTTCTGGCCAGCACCGCGGTACTCATCGTGGCCGGCATCGTGCCACTCGGTACGGCGGCAGAGACGCAGTGCAGAGTCGGTCGCCGACTCGGTTCCCGGGTAGCGTGATGGCAGCAGGCCGACGGCCTCGCCGCCGTTGCGCCAGCGGAATTGCGCGGGCATCCATACCATGTCGCGCAGGTCGGTCGGCGGCTCCAGGGTCACGCTGGCGATCGCCGACCATGGCACCCAGTAGTACTTGCCGTTGATGATCGCTTCGAGCAGGGGGCCGAGACGGGAGTCCCCATCCGCCAGCCAGGCAAACGGCGCCTCCGTGGTTGTGGACTCGACAGTGCCGGGCTCGACGCCCACAGCTTCCGCCAACTTCAGCCGGCCGGGCAAGGCTGGTGCCTGCTCGAGGGCCTGGCTGCGCATCCCCTGTGCTTGCTCGACCTTGTCGTCGGCCGAGAGTGCGAGAGCTTGCACCATGGCGGCAATCCAGTTCGCGGGTTCACCGAACAGCAGTGGCGAGCGCACGCCCTTCCACACGTCCGCCCGCAGCACCTCGCAACGCAATGCCTGCTCGTAGGTCTGCACCATCGGGATCGTGGTGCCATCGAGATCGCGCAGCACGTTCAGCTGCGTCTTGGCTCGTTCCCATTGCCCGCGGACCACGTAGATCTGGAACAGGAAGACTCGATGTTTGGGATTCGCAGGCTCCCGGCGCACGAGGTCCTGGAGTTCTTGCAACGCGGCATCCAGATTGCCGGCACGAAGATGTTGTTCGGCGGACATGGTCGTTCTTCGAAGGCGCCGCGAGAGCCGCCTTGGTGGATCTCGTCAGTCAGCCAGCATGCGCCGCTGGCGGGCGCCGAACAAGTGGCAGTCGGCTTGGCGAGTGGCCCGGCACGAAAGAGGCGGCCAGTGGCCGCCTCGCCATTGCCGCCAGACTGGGACCGCGTTTCGGCAGTCCCAGCGACTCAGGCCTCCAAAGAGACCGCCGCAGCGGCGCGGAGGCGTTGGTTTGCCCGCTGAGTTGAACCGCGTTGCGGCGGTTCAGGGGATCAGTACGCCACGTTCTCGGCGATGTCCCAGCCCATTTCGAGGACGCCGCCGTCCTTGGTGCCGTCTTCCT
>JAYUCN010000416.1:0-4686 GCA_043740335.1 Planctomycetota bacterium | reverse complement strand
GCGAAGCACGTGGCGAAGCACGTGGCGAAGTGCGCGGCGCCGCGAAGCACCTGCTGCGACTTCTGGCCAAGCGTTTCGGTCCGCTCCCCAGCACGCTGGTCGAACGCGTCAACAGCGCGGCGCTGCCTGATCTCGACCGCTGGTTCGAGCGCATACTCGACGCCAAGACGATCGACGAAGTGTTCACCGCGCGGTAGACGTCGGACGGGCCGTCGGCGTCCATTCGAGCCAACACGTCTGCGAACGTGCGTCGCGATGGTGGTGGAAGAGCCAGCAACGATGCGTCTGTCCACGTCTCACAGATTGCGTCCAGGATGGAGGTGCCGACGAGGACGTAGATGGAGAGGCCGCACACGAACTGGTCGCGATTCAGGGTCAGGAGGCTGGCGGTGCACTGGATGGCGCGCTCGTGGCGGCCCTTGGCGATGTCGGTGCGAATCGCCATCAAAGCGACTCGGGCGAGGTGGGCATTGCCCATCAGGTAGCCCACCGGCAGACGGATCCGTGAGCCTTCAAGCAGCAGTGTGATTGGGTTCGAGCAGGACCACATGGACTGGAAGTCGATGGTCGAACTCGCGGCACCCGCAGCCAATGCCTCGAGCGCAGGCGCCAGTGGCGCCAGCATCTCCTCGGCGTTCTCAGGCAGCTCCGGCTGTTCGGCGACTTCGGTGAAGTCCAGGGAAGCCGTAGTCGTTGGCAAGGTCTTGCTCCTCAGATCCTCCGCTCGCAAGTAAGACTCACTCGCATTCCCTGGGGACGTCGCGCCGAGCAGTGGCGCATGCGGTTGCACGCCGCGTGGAATCTCGGCGGCAAGAACCGCGGCCCTGGCGCGGATGTTGGCCCACGCGGCGGCGCGGCGACTGCTCTCTGCGTGCCAGACGAAGCCTGCGACGACGAGAGCGACGACGGCGATCGCGCCGACGATGGCGAGTGCCCGCTGCTTGCGCGATCCGCGCGACATGGGAGTCGTTCTATCAGGAACGCATGGTTGTCGTGGACCAACTCCCAGCTCGCATGGACCGCGACCGCAGGCAATCCTCGAAGATATAAAATGATCGCGGCCGTCAAACCCAGCAAACATCGGCCTTCCGGGGTTTCGACATGGCCTTGGATTGCAGGGCGCCTCAGTCGCGATGCCGCAGGCTCGGGAACAGCCGCACGAAGTCCGGCTCGTGCACGGCCTCGACCTCGATGCGTTCGCCATCACGCGGTCGCGGGAAGCGCAGCTTCGTCCCGTGCAACATCGTGCGGTCGACACCGAACGTCGCGCGCGCCGCCGCGTTCGCCGCCGGATCGCCGTAGCGCGGATCGCCGAGCAGCGGATGACCGATCGCCGCGAGGTGCGCGCGGATCTGGTGCGTGCGTCCCGTCTCGAGCCGCACGCGCACCAACGTCGCATGCTTGCGCCGGCCTTCGATGGTGACGTGCGACACCGAACGCTGACCCTGCGCATCGACGATCGTCTTCGGCCGGTCGCCGCGTGGTTCGTCGGTGACGAGCAACGGCAGGTCGATCCGGCGATGCTCCTCGTCGACCTCGCCGTGCACGACCGCCAGATACTCGCGGTCGATGGCGCCGCGTTCCATCGCTTCGCCGAGCGCCTTCAGCGCTGACGGCTCGCGGCCGACGAGCAGCAGGCCCGAGGCTTCGCGGTCGAGCCGCTGCGCGAGACCAGCACCTGGCAGCACGCGCGCGAGCGCATCGGCGACCGAACGATCGACGAGCGGCCCCCCGTGTACGGCGAGCCCCGGCGGCTTGTGCAGCACCACGACCGAGTCGTCAGCGAACACCACCGCGATGCGCAGCTGCAGCGCCAGCTCGGTGAACGCCGCCGCGAACGTCACCACCTCGCCGATGTGCACGCGCACCGCCGCTTCGGCGCGCACGTTCGCCACGGCAATCGCCCCGATGGCGCAGAGGTCGCGCGCCTGCTGTCGCGAGAGCCCCGCGACACCGTGCAGCAGTGCGTCGAGCCGGCTGCCGTCGTGTTCCACCGGAACGAGCAGGGTCGTCAGCACTTCGTCGTGGCGAGCAGCTCGACGAAGCGGCGGAACAGGTAGAGCGCGTCGTGGGGCCCGGGCGCCGCTTCGGGGTGGTACTGCACCGAGAACACCGGCAGCTCCCGGTGCTGCAGGCCTTCGACGGTGTTGTCGTTGAGGTTTCTGTGCGTGACCTCGACGTGGGCGGGCAGCGAGGCGGGATCGACCGCGTAGCTGTGGTTCTGCGACGTGATCTCGACCTTGCCCGTCGTCAAGTCGATCACGGGCTGGTTGCCGCCGTGGTGGCCGAACTTCATCTTGTAGGTCTTGCCGCCGAACACGTGGGCGAGGATCTGGTGGCCGAGGCAGATGCCGAACACCGGCACCTTTTGCACGAGCACCTTGCTCGCTTCGATCGCGTAGCGACAGATGGCCGGGTCGCCGGGGCCGTTGCTGAGGAACACGCCATCGGGCTTCTGTTCGAGTACAGTGGCGGCCGGCGTCGCGGCCGGCACGACGGTGACGTCGAGGCCGCAGGCGACGAGCGAGCGCAGGATGTTGCGCTTGGCGCCGAAGTCGTAGGCGACGACGTGCAGCCGTTTGCCCTTGCTCGCAGCGGGGGCCACAGCACTCCATTGCGACTCGTAGCCCTTGTCCCAGCGGTAGGCCGCGGCGGTCGAGACGGCGAGCACGTGGTCGACGTCGGCGACGCGGGGTGCTCTGCGCACGCGGTCGACGAGCTGTGCTTCGGTGCTCGTGAGGTCGCGCGTGATGAGCACGCGCTGTTCGCCGTGGTCGCGCACGCGGCGCGTCAGCATGCGCGTGTCGACGCCTTCGATGCCGGGCACGCCGTGCTGCGCGAGGTAGTCGGACAGTTCGGCGCCCGAACGGAAGTTGCTCGCGCGCGCACACGCCTCGCGCACGACGAGCCCGGACAGCCACAGCTTGATCGACTCCTCGTCCTCGCTGTTGACGCCGTAGTTGCCGATGTGCGGTTGCGTCAGCATCACCGTCTGGCCGCGGTAGGAAGGATCCGTGAGGATCTCCTGGTAGCCCGACATCGACGTGTTGAAGACGAGTTCGCCGACGGTCTCGGTCGCCGCCCCGAAACCCTGACCCATGAGCACGGTGCCGTCCTCGAGTGCCAGGCGGGCCGCCGATCGGGCGCCGGGTTGCGGCTGCGCTGCAGAGGGGTTCGTCAACGGGGCGGGTGCGGCAATGCCGTTCTCAGATTGATGAGCGACGCGAGATAGCCGGCGCCGAAACCGTTGTCAATGTTGACGACCGCGACCCCGGCCGCGCACGCGTTGAGCATGGCGAGCAGCGAAGCAAGGCCGCCGAACGCAGCGCCGTAGCCGATGCTCGTCGGCACCGCGACGACGGGCTTGTCGACGAGACCGGCGACCACGGATGGCAAGGCGCCGTCCATGCCAGCCGCGACGACGATCACGTTGGCGGCGCGGATCCGGTCGATGCAAGCCAGCAGACGATGCAGCCCGGCGACGCCGATGTCCGTGAACGGCTCTGTGCGGTTGCCGCCGAGGTGCAGCGTCACGGTGGCTTCCTCGGCGACGGGCAGGTCGGCGGTGCCGGCGCTGACGACCGCGACGAGGCCACGCTGCGGCAGGTCGGGCGGCGACACCACGACGCAGCGCGCCCGTTCGTGGTAACGAGCCTGCGGCAGGCGCGCACAGACGGCGGCGGCGATCATGGGATCGGCGCGCGTCATGAGGAGCCGGTCGGCGCGCGTGAGGATCTCGGCGGCGATCTCGGCGGCGTCGGCCGGGGTCTTGCCCGCGCAATAGACGACCTCGGGGAAGCCGCAGCGGCGGGCGCGGTCGTGGTCGATCGTCGCGAACCCGAGCTCCGCCGCGGCCGCCGTCGTCGTACGCAACTGCGCGAGCGCGTCGTCGACGCTGCGTTCGCCCGTTCGCACCTGCTGCAGCAGGCGGCGCAACATCGCCTCGGTGGTGGCGGCGTCCGTCATGGTCGCACCTTCGCCTTGCCGCCCGATTGTGGGGTTGCGACTGCGTCGAGGTCGAGCGCAGCGACCTGTCCCTGCTGCAACCACACCGAGCCGAGGCTCGCGATCATGGCGCCATTGTCCGCGCACAAGGCGGGATCGGGCAGCACGAGATGGAGGTGTCCCAGGTCCGGATCGTTGGCGAGTCGTTCGCGCAGGCGCGTGTTGCGCGCGACGCCGCCGCCGATGCACAGCGAACGCACGGGGAACCGTTCGCTCGCGCGGCGCAGCTTGGCGACCAGCACGTCGACCACGGCTTCCTGGTAGGCCGCGGCGAGGTTGCGCAGCCGATCGCCGCTCGGTGGTGCTTCCGGTGCGGTCGTTCCCTGCGGTCGCAGCGTGTAGAGCAGCGCCGTCTTGAGCCCCGAGAACGAGAAGTCGAGCGAGTCCGCGCCGAGCAGCGTGCGCGGCAGGTCGAACGCGCGCGCATCGCCGCCGATCGCGGCGGCCTGGATCGATGGCCCGCCGGGGTAGGGCAGCCCGAGCAAGGCGGCACCCTTGTCGAGCGCTTCGCCGGCCGCATCGTCGCGCGTGGTGCCGAGGCGTTCCGTCCGCCCCTTGGCGGCGACGAGGTAGAGCGCCGTGTGTCCACCCGAAGCAACGAGTGCCAACGCGGGCAGCGGCATCTGCGGATCGGCGAGAAAACCTGTGTGCACGTGCGCCTGCACGTGATCTACGCCGACC
>JAYUCN010000415.1:0-4688 GCA_043740335.1 Planctomycetota bacterium | reverse complement strand
GCTGTCGGGATCACCGGCACCGGCGAGGAAGCGCGCCTTGATCACGGCGTCGACCTGATGGCAGTCCTTGCAACCGATGTCGAGGTCCTTCTTCAGGTGGGCCTCGTGCGGAAACAGATACGTCGCGTAGGGACGCTGGCGCGGCGGCTCCACGCGCACCGGCGGGGCCAGGTTCTTCCGCGTCTCCCTGAGCCGCATCTGTTCGTCGGCGGACGCGGCACTGGCCGCGTCGTGGCAGATCTCGCACTTGCCGACGAGGCGATCGGAGACATCGCTCTTCAGGTAGTCCGTGCCCCGGTGGTCGCGGTGGCAGACCGAGCAGAACGCTTCGCCCACGTCCATGCCCGGCACCGAGCCCAGCTTGCCGTCGCGCGTGTACGGGTGACGCCAGGTTCCCGGCGTCGCCGGGTCGGCGAAGTCGGTGTGGCACTGCAGGCACTTCGCCGCAGGTGTGCCGGCACCGGTCGTGTGGCAGACGTTGCAGCCTTGTGTCGCCGCGAGCTTGCCGGCCGCGGCGAAGCCCGCGTGCGGTGCCGGCGCACCGGCGCCGATGTCGGCGACCAGCGCGTGCGATGGCAGCAGCGGCCCGGCATTCGCGAGCGGCGCCATGATCGACGCCACGAACGTGGCCGCGACGAGCAGCACCAGGGCGAGGACGATCGCGATGCGGTTGCCCATGGCCAGCGCGGGGAAGCGTCCGAACTCGACTTCGGAGCGCACCAGCGCGTCGGGATCGTTGTCGAAGACGCCCTTGCCGGCGCGCTTCCACCAGAACACGTTGCGCTGCAGATCGAGCACGAGTGTCGACACCCCGTCGCGCGGTTCGATCTTCGCTTCGAGCTTCGACACCCCGATCACGATCGTGCTGCCATTGCCGATCTCGGCCGACGGCAACGCCGCCTTGCCGTCGACCCACGTGCCCGTCACCGAACCGAGGTCGCGCACGCGGAAGCCGTCTTCGAACGCGATGCGGCAATGGCGGTCGGCGACCACCGGGTCGTCCAGCACGACGTCGCAACTGCGCCCACCGAACACGACTTCCCCCGCGGTCGAGAACAGCGGGTTGCCGCTGCTCTCGACGACGATGCGCGGCGCCTTGCTGCTGCTCACAGACCCTTCCTCCGGTCGAACAGGCTCTGGGGCTCGCGGCGCAGGATCGCCGTGGTGGGGCAATTGTAGACGCACGCCTCGAACGGCAGCCCGGCGCAGAGGTCGCACTTGACGGTCTTGCCGGCAATCGGCGTGAGCTTGGCGCCGACGCCTGCGGCCCGCGGCTTCTCGGCCTTCTCGGCGCTGGCTGCCGGTGCGGGTGCGGGTGCGGTCACGCCACCGCCGAACCACTTGCCGACGAACGGCAGGCCGGCGAAGAACGAAGGCGGCGGCGGTGGTGCTGGCTGCTCCGGGTCGACGAGACGGATGACGCCATAGGGGCAGCCATCGATGCAGCTCGTGCAGCCCACGCAGCTGTCGTACTCGAAGCGGATCCGCCCCTGCGGGTCGCGACGGATCGCCGCGTAGTCGCACGACAGCATGCACTGCGGTGTTTCGCAGTGGTAGCACGCGGTGACGAGCACTTCGTCGGTCACGACCGGCGTGCCGACCTTGCTCAACCGCGGCACGTGGTCGTCGTGCACGGCGACGCAGGACTCGACGCACATGTTGCAGCGCACGCATTTGGTGCGATCGATGACGAGGGCACGGCCGCCCTTCACCGATTCCCGCTCGACCATGACGTGCAGTTCGTCGAGCAGCGAACGGCTGCCCAGATCCCCCGCCGCCCCGACGCTGGCGGCCTCGACCTCCGGCGCGCCGATGAGGCGGTTGGCAGCGCGCATGAGGCCCGCCCGCGCCGGCGCGCCCAGTCGTTCGAACGCGGCTCGGGGCAGCGCCACGAGTGCGGTTCGCATGAGCGCCTTGTAGGTGGCCGGCCACTTGCCCGTCGCGGTCGTGACGGCGTGCTCACCGAACGTCGCGTTGCCTTTGTAGAACGCGAGCACGCGTTCGCCGCGTTCGCTCGGCACACAGCAGGCGATCGCCCCGGCGCGGATCAGGAAGACCGTGTCGGCCACCGACCCGGCCGCGGCGATCACGTCGCCTTCGTCGGCGGTCATGAGCCTGGCCGCCTTCTGGAGCGAAGCGAGGGCGGCATCGTCGAGATCACGGCACAAGGACGACGCGCGCAGGTGCAGTGCCAGGTTGTCGAGATAGCCCGCGTCGATGCGGTTCTTGAACTCCTCGTCCTCGGCGTAGAGTTTCGAGAACAGGCGCGCGTCCAACAGAGCGACCACGCTCGGTTGGATCGCCCGGTACGTCGCGAGGGCGGGATGGTGGGAGTGGGCACTCACCTCGCCGAACCACTCGCCCGTAGCGTAGACGCGGTGACGATGGGCGGCGCGGCCGGCGCGAGCCGCGATCGCCTCGATGCGCCCCGACAACACGATGATGAGTTCGGTCGTGAGGTCGCCCTGACGAACCACGTCCTCACCTTCCGTGAGCGAGACGAAGCGCACGAAGCCGGCGCGCTTGCCCACGCCGGCCGCCCACTCGAAGGTGCCGGCCGTGATGGCTGCTTCCTTGCGCACCGCTTCGAGCAGCTTCTTGTCGACGTCCGCGAACAACGGCGTCGCCAGCAGCGTGTCTGCGGTGGGGGATGGGTCCATGGGTTCGGCGGCCGGTTGTGGGTCAGTAGTACCAGATGCTGAGCACATGCACGCCGACGAGTGCGAGCAGCAGGATCGAGCAGGGCACGTGCACGAGGCGCCACGCGCGCAACAGGCCGCGGAACAGCTCGAGGCGTCGCAGCTCCCGTCGCACGAGCTCGCGTTGGCCGATCAGCGTCGCGAGTTCCAGCGTCGACTTCGCGGCCGTCGCCGCATCCGTGCCGCGCGACGCCTCGGCAGCGACCACCTTGCGGTCATAGTGCTGCGCCAACGCGAAGGCCTTCTCGATCGACAGTTCGCGTTCGGCGCGCGTCAACCAGGTCGGTCCGAAGGTCCAGAAGAACGCGCCGAGCAGGCCGCTGCCGATCACGAAGCAGGAAAAGCCGTTCAGCAGGAACCCCATCGTCGACTCGCAGTGCAGGCCACCGTGGAACCACACCAGCAGCGCCGCCGCGAAACCATAGTAGACGTGCGCGTGCAGCCAGCTCGCGAGGCGGCCGAGCGGTTCGCGCGGACCGACCTTGAGTCGCAGCAGCCCCAGCGTGCGCGGGTCGGATTCGATGTCGACGCGCAACACGCGGGCTACGCCGAACCGGCGCAGGGTCTCGTTTATGGCGCTGCGCACGTTCTTCCTGCCGGTCAGTTCTCGCCGCGTCACGCGGTTCTGGAGTTCGGTGAGCTGCGACTGCGCGCGTTCGAGGTCGGGCAGCTTCGCCTTCCAGCCGAACTCGGGACTGAGACGCAGCCGGTGCGCGGCGCGACGCACGGCGTAGAGGGCCAGCACCAGGTAGCACGCGACGGCGATCCACCCGGTCGCGAGCAGGAAGCCGGTGTTGTTGTCGTCGCGACTGCCGAAGGTGCCGGCCGCGAGCGCGTGCCACGCATAGAACAGAGCGATGACGCCGATGGCGACCAGTCCGTGCCAGGAGCGGTAGAGTCCGAGGTTCATCACACGGAGGGTCGGGTGCGCGAGGCGGCCCCGGCGCGGGCAGTGGGCCGCAGTCGAGCCAGGAACTGGCGCAGGCGATCCATGAGGGTCACCTCGGTGCGGGCGGTGGCAATGGCCGTCACCCAGTCGGTGACCGCGAGCGGGGTGCCTTCGAGCAGGATCTCGGCGATCGATTGGCTCGCATCGCCGCGCGCAATCTGGAGCACTTGTTGCCCTTCTTCGCGGCTCACGCGGCCCGCGGCGATGAGGCGCCGCAGGGCGCGCACCTCGAGCCGGCGGTCGCTGGCAGCGTTGCCGCGGTCGTTGCAGAGGAAGACCGCGCGCACGGTGCCGAGGCCGATCAGGGAATGGCGGGTGAGAGCCTGCTGGGTGCGTCGCAGTTGGGCGCCGTCGACCCAGGTGCCGTTGGTGCTGCCGCAGTCGCGCAACGTGAACGTGGTGCCGTCGAACGCGATCTCGGCGTGAGCCTCCGAGACCGACTCGACGGGCAGCAGCGCGTCGGCATTCTCGGCGCGACCGAGGGTGCAGCGGGTCTTGAGCAGACGGATGCGGCGGCGGATGGGGTCGCTCTTGACGAACAGGCGCGGCATCGCTTCGTGCAGGCGGGCTTCGAGTTCGAGCACTCTGGCCGCATCCGGACCGAGCTCGGCCTGGAGCAGGTCCGGCGCGAGCGCCACGGTCGTGGGCCTTGGTTGACCCTTCCCGGATGGTGGCATGGCCGGGGCTGCCGGTGGCGGCGTCGGCGGTCGTGCTGGCGGCGGTGATGGCGGCGGCGTCGCGGCCCTGGGTTTGGCTGGCGCGGGCGGGGCAGGCGTCGCCGGCGGCTTCGGTTCGGGCCGCGCCGGGCCACCGGCCCCAGGCCGGAACCCGCCCTGCCATTGCATGGTCTGGTTGCTGGGCTGCTCGGGAGGCGGGGTCTGGGCTGGGCTCTTCTGGGCTGGGCTTGCTGGGGCTGGGTTTCCTTGGGCTGGGCTAGCGGGCATCGCCGCAGAAGGTCCTGGTCCGCGCGCGGCACCGGGTCGCGGCATCTTCATGGTCTGCACGGGTCCCGCCTGGCCGCCGGTCTGGTCTTCTTGCGG